>NZ_LZKD01000101.1:0-15878 GCF_001668695.1 Mycobacterium sp. E2497 | reverse complement strand
CACCCGGCGGTGTGCGACCTGGCCGACCAGCCCACGTTCCGGGGCTTGCTGATCCGCACGGCGCCCGACCGGCACCGGTTCGTGCTGACCATCCACCACATCGTCGTCGACGGCTGGTCGCTGCCCGTCCTGCTGCAGGAGGTCTTCGCCAGCTACTACGGCGAGCGGCTGCCCGCCGCCCCGTCGTACCGCAGCTTCGTGACCTGGCTGACCAACCAGGACCGCGCCGCCGCGCAGGCGGCGTGGGCGCAGGCGCTGGCCGGTTTCGAGACCCCCACCCTGGTCGGCCCGCCCGGGCAGATCGGCCGTCGTGGCGTTGCCGCCTTCCACGTGCCCGCCGAGACCACGAAGGCGCTCGGCGAGCTGGCCCGCTCGTGCCGGACCACCATCAGCACCGTGCTGCAGGGTGCGTGGACGCAGCTGCTGACCTGGATGACCGGCCACCATGACGTGGCCTTCGGCACCGCGGTCTCCGGACGGCCGACCGAACTGCACGGCTCCGACTCGATGGTCGGCCTGCTGATCAACACGGTGCCGGTGCGGGCGACGATCACCGCGACCACCACCGTCGCCGACCTGCTCGACCAGCTACAACACCTGCACAACGACACCGTCGACTACGAGCACCTGGCGCTGCCCGAGATCCACCGCGTCACCGGTCACGACCAGCTGTTCGACACCCTCTTCCTCTACGAGAACTACCCGATCGACGCGGGCGCGCTGCTGGGCGTCCACGAGCTGGCCGTCACCGACTTCAGCAGCCGGGAGTTCAACCACTACCCGCTGTCGGTGGTGGCCTCGCCCGGTCACGAACTGAGCTTGCGCGTCGAGTTCGACACCGAGGTGTTCAACCGCGCCGCCATCGACACGTTGATCGAGCGGCTGCAGCAGGTGATGGTGGCCATGACCGCCGACTCCTCACGGCGGCTGTCCTCGATCGACCTGCTCGACGCCGCCGAGCACCACCGGCTCGACGACTGGGGCAACCGCCCGGTGCTGGCCGAGGCGGCGCCCAAGCTGGCGTCGATTCCGGAGCTGTTCGCCGCCCAGGCGGCCCGCGCGCCGGAGGCGGTGGCCATCACCTACGGCGACCGGTCGTGGACCTATGGCGAGGTCGAGGAGTCCGCGAACCGGCTGGCGCACCTGCTGGCCGGCCGGGGCGCCGGCCCGGGGGAGCGCGTCGCGGTGCTGTTCCCGCGCACGGCCGAGGCCGTCGTGGCGATCCTGGCGGTGCTCAAGACAGGGGCGGCCTACGTGCCGGTCGACCCGACGGTGCCGGACACGCGCATGCAGTTCGTGCTCGGCGACGCCGCGCCGATCGCCGCGGTCACCACCGCGGAGGTGCGGTCGCGGCTCGACGGCTCGAACCTGGACATCATCGACTTCGACGACCCCGCCGTCGCGAGCCAGCCCACCGACGGGCTGCCCGCGCCGTCGCCCGAGGACATCGCCTACATCATCTATACGTCCGGCACCACCGGCACCCCCAAGGGCGTCGCGGTGCCGCACCGCAACGTCACCCAGCTGCTGGAGTCCCTGGACGCACAGCTGGCGTTGGGGCAGGTGTGGACGCAGTGCCACTCGCTGGCCTTCGACTTCTCGGTGTGGGAGATCTTCGGGTCGCTGCTGTACGGCGGCCGGCTGGTGATCGTGCCCGACGCGGTGGTGCGTTCACCCGAAGAGCTGCACGCGATGCTGGTCCGCGAACAGGTCAGCGTGCTGAGCCAGACGCCGTCGGCGTTCTACGCGCTGCAGACCGCCGACTCTCTCGCGCCCGAACTCGGCCAGCAGCTCAAGCTGCAGACCGTGGTGTTCGGCGGCGAGGCGCTCGAGCCGCAGAAGCTGGGCAAGTGGCTGCACCACCATCCGGGGCTGCCGCGGCTGATCAACATGTACGGCATCACCGAGACCACGGTCCACGCGTCGTTCCGGGAGATCGTCGACGGTGACGTGGACAGCAACGCCAGCCCCATCGGCGTCCCGCTGGCCCACCTGGGCTTCTTCGTCCTGGACGGCTGGCTGCGGCCGGTGCCCGAGGGCGTCGTCGGCGAGTTGTATGTCGCCGGCCGGGGCCTCGCGTACGGGTACGTGGGCCGCTCGGGGCTGTGCGCGACGCGGTTCGTGGCGTGCCCCTTCGGCGGTGCCGGCGCGCGCATGTATCGCACCGGGGACCTGGTGCGCTGGGGCGCCGACGGCCAGCTGCAGTACATGGGGCGCGCCGACGAGCAGGTCAAGATCCGCGGTTACCGCATCGAACTCGGTGAGGTGCATGCGGCCCTGGCCGCCCTGGACGGCGTCAACGAAGCGGCGGTGATTGCCCGCGAGGACCGCCCCGGCGACAAGCGGCTGGTGGGCTACGTGACCGGCACCGCCGACCCGGCCGAGATCCGCAACCAACTCGGGGAGCGGCTGCCCGCCTACATGGTGCCCACGGCCGTGGTGGTGCTCGAGGCGCTGCCGCTGACCGTCAATGGCAAGCTGGACACCCGCGCGCTGCCGGCGCCGGAATACTCCGACGCCGACCACTACCGGGCGCCGGGCACGGCCATCGAGGAGATCCTGGCCGGCATCTACGCCCAGGTGCTGGGGGTGGAGCGCGTCGGCGTCGACGACTCGTTCTTCGACCTCGGCGGCGACAGCATCCTGTCGATGCAGGTCGTCGCCCGCGCCCGGGCGGCCGGTGTGGTCTGCCGCCCGCGCGACATCTTCGTCGAGCAGACGGTGGCCCGGCTGGCCCGGGTCGCCGGACTGGCCACCGACGACGACGTGGTCGACGAGGGCATCGGCCCGGTGGTCGCCACCCCGATCATGCGGTGGCTGCACAGCGTCGACGGCCCGGTCGAGCAGTTCAACCAGACCATGGTGGTGCAGGCGCCGGCCGGGGTGGGCGAAAGCGACGTGGTGCTGATCCTGCAGGCTTTGCTGGATCGGCACGCCATGCTGCGGCTGCGAGTCGACGACGACGGCGAAGGCGGCTGGTCCCTGCGGGTGCCCGAGGTCGGCGCGGTCGACGCCGCGGGGTGTGTGCACACCGTCGAGACCCTGTCCGACACGGCACTGGCGGCCGCGCGCGACCAGCTGAACCCGGCCAGCGGCGCGATGCTGCGCGCGGTGTGGGTGCCCTCCACGGGCCAGTTGGCGTTGGTCATCCACCACCTGGCCGTCGACGGCGTGTCGTGGCGAATCCTGTTGGAAGACTTGAACATTGCCTGGGCACAGCACCACAGCGGCCAGCCGTTGGCGCTGCCGGTGGGCGGGATGTCGTTCGCCCGGTGGTCGTCGCTGCTGGCCGAACACGCGCGCCGGCCGGAGGTTGTCGACACCGCCGAGGCGTGGCGGCAGATCGCATCGACGCCGGCGCCGCTGCCCGCGGTGGCGCCCGACATCGACACCTTCGTCAGCGCGGGACAGCTGTCGGTGTCGCTCGACGCCGACACCACCCGGTTGTTGCTGGGCGAGGTTCCCGCCGCGTTCCACGCCGGGGTGCAGGACATCCTGCTGATCGCGTTCGGGTTGGCCTGGGCGCAGTTCGTGGGCACCGGCGCGCCGATCGCCATCGACGTCGAGGGCCACGGCCGCCACGAGGAGCTGGGCCCGCACGTCGACCTGTCCCGCACCGTCGGGTGGTTCACCACCAAGTACCCCGTCGCGCTCAAGGTCGGCGGCCTGTCCTGGGGTCAGGTCGTCGCCGGTGAGGCCGAGCTGGGGGCGCTGGTCAAGGACGCCAAGGAGCAGCTGCGTGCCCTGCCGGACGCGCTGACCTACGGGTTGCTGCGCTATCTGAACCCGGACGTCGAGCTGGACGGCTCGGACCCGGTGATCGGGTTCAACTACCTGGGCCGCCTGGGCGGCGCCGCCGACCTCTCCAGCGACTTCTGGCGCCTCGACCAGGACAGCCTGGCATTTGCCGGGGCGGCGACGGCGGTGCCCATGCCGCTGCCGCACACCGTCGAGCTCAACGCCGGCACCCTGGACACCGCCGCCGGCCCGCTGCTGCAGGCCAACTGGACGTGGGCGCGCTCGGCGCTCGACGAGGTCCAGATCGGGCGGCTGAGCGAATTGTGGTTCGACGCCCTGAGCGGCATCTGCAGCCACGTCCGCAGCGGTGGCGGCGGGCTGACCCCGTCGGACCTGGCCCCCGCCCGGCTGACCCAGCGCGACATCGACGAGCTGTGCCAGCGCTTCGCGATCGCCGACGTGTTGCCGCTGACCCCGCTGCAGCAGGGCCTGCTGTTCCACACCGGCACCGCGCACGGGAGCGACGACCTGTACGCGGTGCAGCTCGACATCAGCGTGAGCGGTGCGCTCGACCCGCACCGGCTGAGCGACGCCGTGCACGCCGTCATCAAGCGGCATCCCAACGTGGTGGCGCACTTCATCGAAGACTTCGGCGAGCCCGTCCAGGTGCTCTCGGCCGACCCGCCGCTGGCGTGGCGGTACGTCGAACTCGACGCCGAAGACCTCGAGCCCGAAGAGCAGATCCAGCAGCTGTGCGCCGCCGAGCGCGCCGCGGTGTGCGACCTGGCGGAGCGCCCGCCGTTCCGGGCCGCGCTGATCCGCACCGCGGACAACCGGCACCGCTTCGTGCTGACCAACCATCACATCGTGCTCGACGGGTGGTCGAAACCCCTTCTGCTGCAGGAGATCTTCGCCGCCTACTACGGGGTGCCGCTGCCCGCCCCGGTGCCTTACCGCAAGTTCGTCGATTGGTTGGCCGCGCAGGACCGCGGCGCCGCCCAGGCGGCGTGGCGGCGGGTGCTGGCCGGCTTCGACACCCCCACGCTGGTCGGGCCGCCCGGCCGGATGAGCCTCGGGCCGCGGGCCGTCTCGTCGTTCCAGATGTCGGCGGAGACCACCCGGGCCCTCGGCGAGCTGGCCCGGTCGTGCCACACCACCGTCAGCACCGTGCTGCAGGGCGCGTGGGCGCAGCTGCTGATGTGGCTGACCGGCCAGCACGACGTCACCTTCGGGACGGCGGTCTCCGGCCGCCCGACCGATCTGGCCGGCTCGGACCAGATGGTGGGGCTGCTGATCAACACGGTGCCGGTGCGGGCCACGATCGGCGCCGAGACCACCATCGCCGACCTGCTCAACCAGCTACAAAGCGCCTACAACGACACGCTCGAGCACCAGCACTTAGCGCTGAATGAGATCCATCGTGTAACGGGACACGACCAATTATTCGACACCATGTTCGTGTATGAGAACTATCCAATCGATACCGCCGCGTTATCGACCGTCGACGAACTGGCCATCGACGGTTTCACGAACCGGGAATTCAACCATTACCCGCTCTCGGTGCAAGCCGTGCCGGGTCACGAACTGGGTCTTCGCGTCGAATTCGATACAGAAGTCTTCGACACGGGCAGAATCGAGAGGTTGATAGAGCGGTTCCGGCGCGTGCTGGAAGCCATGACCGCAGATGTGGAGGAGCAGTCATGACCGTCGGTGCAGGGCGGCGATTGTTGTCCATCGACTTGCTCGATGGCGGCGAGCACGACCGCCTCGACGAGTGGGGCAACCGGGCGGTTCTGACCGCGCCGGCGACGGGTGCTGTCTCGATCCCGGCGTTGTTCGCCAAGCAGGTCGCCCGCGTCCCGGAGGCTCCGGCGCTGACGTTCGACGGCCGCACGCTGACCTACCGCGAACTCGACGAGGCCGCCAACCGGCTGGCGCACCTGCTGGCCGAGCACGGCGCGGGCCCCGGCGAAAGCGTGGCGCTGCTCCAGTCGCGTTCGGCTGAGGCGATCGTGTCGATCCTGGCCGTCCTCAAGACCGGCGCGGCCTACCTGCCGATCGACCCGGCCGTCCCGGCGTCCCGGATGGAGTTCATGCTCGGCGACGCGGCCCCGGTCGCCGCGGTGACGACGGCCGAGCTGCGGCCGCGCCTGGACGGGTTCGACCTGCTGGTCGTCGAGGTCGACGACCCGGCGGTGGCCGAACAGCCCACCTCGGGGCTGCCCGGGCCGGCCCCCGAGGACATCGCGTACATGATCTACACCTCGGGCACCACCGGAACGCCCAAGGGCGTGGCGGTCACCCACCAGAACGTCACCCAACTGCTGAAGAAGCTGCCCGCCGACCTGCCGGAGGCCGGCGTCTGGTCGCAGTGGCACTCGCTGGTGTTCGACGTGTCGGTCTGGGAGATCTGGGGTCCGCTGCTGCACGGCGGGCGCCTCGTCGTGGTGCCCGAGTCGGTGGCCGGCTCCCCGGACGACCTGCACGCGCTGCTGGTCGCCGAGAAGGTCACCGTGTTGTGCCAGACCCCGTCGGCGGTGGGCATGCTGTCGCCGGACGGCCTGGATTCGACCGCGCTGATCGTGGCGGGCGAGGCCTGCCCGGCCGAGGTGGTGGACCGGTGGGCGCCGGGGCGCGTGATGATCAACGCCTACGGCCCGACCGAGGGCACGGTGTACGCATCGATGAGCGCGCCGCTGACCGCCGAGTCGGGGGCGCCGACGATCGGCTCCCCCGTGCCGGGGGCCGCGCTGTTCGTGCTGGACAAGTGGCTGCGACCCGCGCCGGAGGGCGTCGTCGGCGAGCTGTACATCGCCGGTCGCGGCGTGGCCTCCGGGTACGTGCGCCGGGCGGGTCTGACGGCGTCGCGCTTCATCGCGTGCCCGTTCGGGGCGCCGGGGACGCGGATGTACCGCACCGGCGACCTGGTGCGCTGGGGCGTCGACGGCCAGCTGCAGTACCTGGGCCGGGCCGACGAGCAGGTCAAGATCCGCGGCTACCGCATCGAGCTCGGCGAGATCCAGACCGCGCTCGCGGCGCTGGACGGCGTCGAGCAGTCGGCCGTGATCGCCCGCGAGGACCGCCCCGGCGACAAGCGACTGGTCGGCTACATCACCGGCACCGCCGACCCGGCCGAGATCCGCGCCCGGCTCGGCGAACGGCTGCCCAAATACATGGTGCCCGCCGCGATCGTGGTGCTGGAGGCGCTGCCGTTGACCGTCAACGGCAAGCTCGACAAGCGGGCCCTGCCCGCCCCCGAGTACCAGAAGACGACCGGTGAATACCGCGCCCCGACCACAGCCGTCGAACAGACCCTGGCCGCCATCTACGCCCAGGTCCTCGGCCTCGAGCGGGTGGGCGTCGACGACTCGTTCTTCGACCTCGGCGGCGACAGCATCCTGTCGATGCAGGTCGTCGCCCGCGCCCGCGCCGCCGGCGTGGTGTGCCGCCCGCGCGACGTCTTCGTCGAGCAGACCGTGGCCCGGCTGGCCCGGGTGGCCGGCGTGGCCTCCGACGACGACGTCGTCGACGAGGGCCTCGGCGCGGTGGTCGCCACCCCGATCATGCGCTGGCTCCAGCAGGTCGACGGCCCCACCGACCAGTTCAACCAGACCATGGTCGTGCAGGCCCCCGCGGGCGTCACCCGCGAGGACGTCCAGGTGGTGCTCCAGTCGCTGCTGGACCGGCACGCCACCCTGCGGATGCGGGTGGACGACGACGGCGCCGGCGGCTGGTCGCTGCACGTGCCCGAGGTCGGCGCGGTCGAGGCGGACGCGTGCATGCACACCGTCGACACGTTGTCCGACGCGGCGCTGGTGGCCGCGCGTTCGCAGCTCAACCCCGCGGCGGGCATCATGCTGCGCGCCGTGTGGGCCGAAGCCACGGCCCAGCTGGCGCTGATGATTCACCACCTGGCCGTCGACGGGGTGTCGTGGCGAATCCTGTTGGAAGACTTGAACATCGCCTGGGCCCAGCACCACAGCGGCCAGCCGGTGGCGTTGCCGACGGGCGGGACGTCGTTCGCCCGGTGGTCGGCGATCCTGGCCGAGCACGCCCAGCGCCCCGACGTCGTCGCCCAGGCCGACGCGTGGCGTGAGGTCGCCGCGACCCCGGCGCTGTTGCCGGCGGTGCGCCCCGACCTCGACACCTACGAGACGGCCAAACAGCTGTCGGTGTCGCTGGACGTCGACACCACCCGGATGCTGCTGGGTGAGGTGCCCGCGGCGTTCCACGCCGGGGTGCAGGACATCCTGTTGATCGCGTTCGGGTTGGCCTGGGCGCGGTTCGTCGGCACCGGCGCGCCGATCGGCATCGACGTGGAGGGCCACGGCCGCCACGAGGAACTGGGTCCGCACGTCGACCTGTCCCGCACCGTGGGCTGGTTCACCACCAAGTACCCGGTCGCGCTGACCGTCGGCGAGCTGGACTGGGCGCAGGTGATGGCCGGCGACCCCGCGCTCGGCGAGCTGGTGAAGAAGGCCAAGGAACAGCTGCGCGCCCTGCCCGACCCGCTGACCTACGGGCTGCTGCGGTACATGAACGCCGAGGTGGACCTGGAAGGGTCCGACCCGGTGATCGGGTTCAACTACCTGGGCCGCCTGGGTGCGGCCGCCGACCTGCCCGGCGAGATGTGGCGGATCAGCCAGGACAGCCTGTCGTTCACCGGCGCCGCCAGCGCGGCGCTGCCCATGCCGTTGATGCACACCGTCGACCTCAACGCCGGGACCATGGACACCGAGGCCGGCCCCCACCTGCAGGCCAACTGGACCTGGGCGCCCTCGGCGCTGGACCACGAGCAGGTCAGCCGGTTGAGCCAGTTGTGGTTCGAGGCCCTCGCCGGGATCTGCGCGCACGTGCGCAGCGGCGGCGGCGGCCTGACCCCGTCGGACGTCGCCCCCGCCCGGCTGACCCAGCAGCAGCTCGACGACTTGTGCCAGCAGTACGCGGTCGCCGACGTGTTGCCGTTGACCCCGCTGCAGCAGGGGCTGCTCTTCCACGCCAGCTTCGCGCACGACCTCGGCGACGATGTGTATGCGGTGCAGCTCGGTATCACCGTGACCGGTGACCTCGATGCGCACCGGTTGCGTGAGGCCGTCCACACCGTCGTCGAGCGGCATCCGAACCTGGCGGCCCGGTTCTGCCCGCAGTTCGGCGAGCCGGTTCAGGTCATTCCTGCCGACCCGGTGATGGCATGGCGTTACGTCCAGCTCGGCTCGGAAGACCTGGACCCCGAGGAGAAGATCGAACAGCTCTGCGCTGCCGAGCGCGCGGCGGTCAGCGACCTCGCCCACCGGCCGGCGTTCCGGGCCGCGTTGATCCGCACCGCCGACAACCGGCACCGGTTCGTCCTGACCAACCATCACATCGTGATGGACGGATGGTCGCTGCCGATCATGCTGCGGGAGATCCTGACCAGCTACTACGGCGAGCGGTTGCCCGCGCCCGCGTCCTACCGCAGCTACCTGAACTGGCTGACGGCCCAGGACCGCACGGCCGCCCGGGCGGCGTGGGCCGTGGTGATGGCCGGCTTCGACACCCCCACGCTGGTGGGTCCGCCGGCCCGGCTGGGGCTGGGTCGGCGCGGCGTCGAGTCGTACCGGCTGCCCGCGGAGACGACGCGCGCGCTGGGCGAGTTGGCCCGGTCCTGCCACACCACGATCAACACCGTGCTGCAGGCTGCCTGGGCGCAGCTGCTGATGAGGTTGACCGGCCAGCACGACGTGGCCTTCGGCACTGCGGTGTCGGGCCGGCCCGCCGATCTGGTCGGCGCCGACTCGATGGTGGGCCTGCTGATCAACACGGTGCCCGTGCGCGCCAACGTCAGCGCGGGCACGACGGTGGCCGAGTTGCTGCAACAACTGCAGCGCGCCCATAACGACACGATCGAGCACGAGCACCTGGCGCTCAACGAGATTCACCGCGTCACGGGACACGACGTGCTGTTCGACACCCTGTTCCTGTACGAGAACTACCCGATCGACACCAGCGTGCCGCTGGGCTTCCACGAGCTGGCGATCACCGATGTCACCAACCGCGAATACAACCACTACCCGCTCTCGGTGATGGCGCTGCCGGGCCGTGAACTGGGCCTGCGCGTCGAGTTCGACACCAGCGTCTTCGACACCGCCGGGATCGAGTCGCTGATCGAGCGCTTCCAGCGGGTGTTGGGGGCGATGACCGCCGACTCCAGCCAGCGGCTCTCGGTCATGGATGTGCTGGACGGCGACGAGCGCGCCCGCCTCGACGAGTGGGGCAACCGGGCGGTGCTGACCGCGCCGGTGCGGGCGGCGAAGTCGATCCCGGCCCTGTTCGCCAGGCAGGTGGCCCGCGTGCCGGAGTCCGTGGCGCTGACGTTCGAGGGCCGCTCGATGACCTACCGCGAGCTGGACGAGGCCGCGAACCGGTTGGCCCACCTGCTCGCCGCGCACGGCGCGGGCCCGGGCGAAAGCGTGGCGCTGCTGTTCTCCCGCTCGGCCGAGGCGATCGTCGCCATCCTGGCGGTGCTCAAGACGGGGGCGGCCTACCTGCCGATCGACCCGGCGGTTCCGGCGGCGCGGATCGAGTTCGTGCTCACCGACGCCGCGCCGGTCGCCGCCGTGACGACCGCCGACCTGCGGTCGCGGCTGGACGGCTCCGACCTGCTGGTCATCGACGTCAACGACCCGGCGGTGGACACCCAGCCCGCCACGGCGCTACCGGCACCGACGGCCGCGGACATCGCGTACCTGATCTACACGTCGGGCACCACGGGTGTCCCGAAAGGTGTGGCAGTCACCCACCTCAACGCCACCCAACTGCTGGAGAAGCTGCACGCCGACCTGCCGGCCCCGGGCGTGTGGGCGCAGTGGCATTCGCTGGTGTTCGACGTCTCGGTGCACGAGATCTTCGGCGCGCTGTTGCACGGCGGCCGGCTGGTCGTGGTGCCCGAGTCCGTGGCCGGCTCCCCGAAGGACCTGCACGCCCTGCTGGTCGCGGAGAGCGTGACGGTGCTCAGCCAGACCCCGTCGGCCGTGGGGATGCTCTCGCCCGAGGGGCTGGAAGCGACGGCGCTGGTGGTCGCCGGGGAGGCCTGCCCGCCCGAGGTGGTGGACCGGTGGGCGCCGGGCCGGGTGATGATCAACGCCTACGGCCCGACCGAGGGCACGGTGTACGCGGCGATGAGCGCGCCGCTGAACCCGGACACGGGAGCCCCGATCGGCTCCCCGGTCCCGGGGGCGGCGCTGTTCGTGCTGGACAGGTGGCTGCGTCCGGCGCCGCAGGGCGTCGTCGGCGAGCTCTACATCGCCGGTCGTGGTGTGGCGGCCGGTTATGCGCGCCGCTCTGGCCTGACGGCCTCGCGGTTCGTGGCGTGCCCGTTCGGGGCGCCAGGTGCGCGCATGTATCGCACCGGGGACCTGGTCCGCTGGGGCGCCGACGGCCAGCTGCAGTACCTGGGCCGGGTCGACGAGCAGGTCAAGATCCGTGGCTACCGCATCGAGCTCGGCGAAATCCAGGCAGCCCTGGCCGGTTTGGACGGGGTGGAGCAGGCGGCGGTGATCGCCCGCGAGGACCGCCCCGGCGACAAGCGGTTGGTCGGCTACATCACCGGCACCGCTGACCCGGCCGAGATCCGGGCCCAGTTGGGCGAAAGGCTGCCGGCGTACATGGTGCCGGTTGCGGTGGTGGTGCTGGACGCGCTGCCGTTGACGGTCAACGGCAAGCTCGACAAACGGGCCCTGCCCGCCCCCGAGTACCAGAAGACCGGCGGCGAATACCGGGCCCCGGCCACCCCCGTGGAAGAGACCCTCGCCGAGATCTACGCCAACGTCCTTGGGCTGCAGCGGGTTTCGGTCGAGGACTCGTTCTTCGACCTCGGCGGCGACTCGCTGTCCGCCATGCGGGTGATCGCCGAGATCAACACGGCCCTCGACGCCAACCTCTCGGTGCGCACCTTGTTCGAGGCGCCGACGGTGCGCCGCCTCGGCCAACGGGCGGAGCACGATGCCAGCGGCGCGGACGAAGCCGAGGGTGGGGAGGCCAGCTTCGCCTCCGTGCATGGTCGTGACGCCACCCAGATCTACGCGAGCGATCTGACGCTGGAGAAGTTCATCGACGCGGCGACGCTGGGTGGCGCACCGTCGCTGCCCGGCCCGAGCTCGGAGGTGCGGACGGTCCTGTTGACCGGGGCGACCGGTTTCTTGGGCCGTTACCTGGCCCTGCAGTGGCTGGAGCAGCTGGAGCTGGTGGACGGCAAGCTGATCTGCCTGGTGCGGGCCGGCTCGGACGAGGAGGCGCGTCAGCGGCTGGAGAAGACCTTCGACAGCGGGGATCCGAAGTTGCTGCGGTATTTCCAGGAGTTGGCCGCCGATCACCTGGAGGTCATCGCGGGCGACAAGGGTGCGGCGAACCTGGGCCTGGATGAGCCGACGTGGCAACGGCTGGCCGACACCGTCGACCTGATCGTGGACTCGGCGGCCCTGGTCAACGGCGTGCTGCCCTACAGCGAGCTGTTCGCCCCCAACGTCGCGGGCACCGCCGAGCTGATCCGGGTTGCCCTGACGAGCAAGCTGAAGCCCTACGCCTACGTGTCCACCTCCGACGTCGGCCGCCAGATCGACCCGGCGGCATTCACCGAGGACGCCGACATCCGGGTCATCAGCCCCATCCGCAAGATCGACGGCAGCTACGCCAACGGCTACGGCAACAGCAAGTGGGCCGGCGAGGTGTTGCTGCGCGAGGCCCACGACATGTGCGGGCTGCCGGTCTCGGTGTTCCGCTCCGACATGATCCTGTCCGACACCAGCTACGCCGGCCAGTTCAACCTGTCGGACATGTTCACCCGGATGGTGCTGAGCCTGGTGGCCACCGGCATCGCGCCGCGCTCGTTCTATCAGCTGGATGCCGAGGGCAACCGGCAGCGGGCGCACTTCGATGCGCTGCCGGTGGAGTTCGTCGCCGAGGCGGTCACCACGCTGGGCGCCCAGGTGATGCAAGGGTTCGAGACCTATCACGTGATGAACCCGCACGACGACGGGATCGGCATCGATGAGTACGTCGACTGGCTGATCGAGGCCGGCTACCCGATCGAGCGCATCGACGACTTCGGCGAGTGGCTGCAGCGGTTCGAGGCCGCCCTGCGCGAACTGCCGGAGCACCAGCGCAAGCACTCGGTCCTGCAGATGCTGCAGGTGCCGGGCTACAACCAGCTGCAGGCGCCGGAGCCGGCCCGCGGGTCGTTCGCCCCGACCGACCGGTTCCGCGCCGCGGTGCAGGAAGCCAAGATCGGCGCCGACAACGATATCCCGCACATCACGGCGCCGGTGATCGTCAAGTACGTCACCGACCTGCAGCTGCTCGGCCTGCTCTAAGCCGCACACCGTGGATTGGGACGGCCCCGCGGGGCCGTCCCAATTCTTAGGTCGGTTTGGAGCCGTAAAACATCCTTCTCGTATCTTTTGCGGCGACTTCCCTGAATATCTGACGGGTTCCTGGGAGTTTTTAGAAACCCCTAGCGCTTGATCGTGATCTTCCGTTAACCTTTCGGACTGTTGCACCTATGTTGACTAAGTTGACGGAGATACTGGGGTCGGCCCGCTCCATGGCGACAGCGGCAGATCCGCCTTCTTAGCGGCGACGAGCGGCAACAGCGGCGAGGATCCGGCACGGACCACGCCGCGTGTGTCAACTACATCAAGCGGGACCGAACAGGCATTGCGGAGGAGTTCGGTCGAGCGGCGCCGGCAACCGGGGGTTTCAAGGGTGAGCCCTATGGTTGGGAAGTCGGATGGAGCTTGGTGACCGGGCACTTCCGCCTACTCGCGGGCAACTAGACATCTGGCTCGCGCAGGAGACCGGCCACTCCGGCACGGAATGGCAGATCGGCCTCTTCGTCACCATCAACGGCAGGGTTCACCGTGATGCGCTGAAGTGGGCGATCCGACAAGCGCTGGAAGAAGCCGAACCCATCAGGGCGTCGTTCGTCGAGGCAGACGGCCAGGTCTTCCAACAGGCGGTCGACTACCCCGACGTCGAGGTCGCGTTCCATGACCTCACCGGCTCCCGCGATGCCGTCACGGAGGCCCGGCGGACGGCGTTGTCCATCCAGCGGACGCCCATGTCGCCCACGGGCCCGCTGTTCCGGTTCGCCCTCTTCCAGACCCGCGCCGACCAATTTCACCTGTTCGCGTGCTGCCACCACATCGTCATCGACGGAACCGGTGTCGCCCTCGTCGGGCACCGCATCGCCTCCATCTACTCGGCCATCGTTTCCGCCGCGCCCATCCCTCCGGCCGTCTTCGGCTCGCTGCAGGATCTGATCGCCTGCGAGTCCGGCTACGAGGCGTCCGGCGATTACCGGGACGACGAGGCCTACTGGACGCAGCACCTGCCCGCCAACGACGCGGCCCACCATCGGGCGCCGCGTGCCACGGGCGAGCGCGATCCGTGGCCGTCCGCGCCGGTCGCCTTGGACACCGGCATCCTTCGCCGGGTCAACAACCTCTCCCAGGTGTGGGGAGTCTCCCAGACGTCGGTCATCACGGCCGCGTGCGCGCTGGTGGTGCGGGAGTGGAGCGGAGACGGCTCGGAGGTGGTGCTCGACTTCCCCGTCAACAGGCGCGTCCGTCCGGAGTCGAAGACCCTGCCAGGCATGGTCGCCGGTGTGGTGCCGCTGGTGCTGGGCGTCTCGCCAGAGCTCACCGTCGTCGAGTTCTGCCGACACGTGGATGCACGGGTCCGGGAAGCGGTTGAGCACCAACGCTTTCCGGTGCAAGCGCTGGAACGCAAAACCCGCGGCTCGGCGGGGCCGCCCGAACGGGTGAGCGTCAATTTTCTCCCGTCCGCGTTCACCCTGCCCTTCGGCGGCGTCACAGCCTCGGCGTCGTACACCAACTCGGGGCAGGCAACTGGTTTCGGTTTGATCTTTTCCACCGACGGCGACCAGCTGTTCCTCAGTACGGCGGGCGCGTGGGAGCCGTTCGCCAGCCTCGGCGTCTCCTATCTGGCGGGCCGCCTGGAGCGGGTGTTGGTGGCGTTGACGTCGGATGCGACGCGGCGGTTGCGGTCCATCGACGTGCTCGACGAGACCGAGCGGGTGCGCCTGGACGAGTGGGGTAATCGGCCCGCCCTGGGCCCGGATGGGCCGCCGGCGGTGTCGATTCCTGAGCTATTCGCGGCTCAGGCGGCTCGCACGCCCGAGGCTCCCGCCGTTTCGTGCGGGCAGCGGTCCTGGTCGTACCGCGAGGTGGACGAGGCATCGAACCGATTGGCGCACTGGCTCATTGGGCGCGGCGTGGGTCGGGGGACGCGGGTGGGCCTGTTGGCGGAGCGGTCGGGGGAGGCGGTGACCGCGGTGCTGGGCGTGCTCAAGGCGGGGGCCGCCTACGTGCCGATTGATCCGGCGTCGCCGGCGGACCGGGTGCAGTTCATGCTCGCCGACGCCGCACCGGTGGCGGTGATCGTTTCCCCGGGCCTGCGGCCGCGGTTGGATGGGTCCCTGGACGTCGTGGTCGAAATCGACGATCCGGCGATCGAGGGCCAACCGTGCGACCCGCCGGTCGGGCCGGCCGCAGACGACGTGGCGCACGTGATCTACACGTCCGGCACGACGGGCGTGCCCAAAGGGGTGGCGGTCACGCACCGCAACGTGACGCAACTGTTCGAGGCGCTGGCCGGTGATGGATTGCTGGCGGCGGGACAGGTCTGGTCGCAGTGCCATTCCCTGGCCTTCGATTTTTCGGTGTGGGAGATCTGGGGTGCGCTCTTGCACGGGGGCCACCTGGTGGTGGTGCCCGACGCCGTGGTGCGGCGCGCGGATGACCTGCACGCGTTGTTGATTGGGCAGCGGGTGTCGGTGTTGACCCAGACACCGTCCGCAGTGGGGGTGTTGTCCCCGCAGGGGCTGGAGGCGGCGCTGGTGGTGGGGGCCGAGGCGTGCCCCGCGGCGGTGGTGGACCGGTGGGCGCCCGGGCGGGTGATGGTCAACGTCTACGGGCCCACGGAGACCACGATGTGGGTGGCCAAGAGTGCGCCGTTGGTGGCGGGCTCGGGGGCGCCGCCGATCGGGTCGCCGGTGGCCGGCGCGGCGTTTTTCGTGCTCGACGGGTGGCTGCGGCCGGTGCCGCCGGGGGCGGTGGGTGAGCTGTACGTGGCCGGGGCCGGAC
>NZ_LZKD01000100.1:0-8838 GCF_001668695.1 Mycobacterium sp. E2497 | reverse complement strand
CGTCGACGCCCTTGAGGTCGGCGTCAGCGTGCCACAGGCTGACCGCTTCGGCGCCGACCCGGCGCGCGGCCCGGGCGGCGTCGACGCCGTGGTGGTGCCCGGCGGTTTCTCCTATGGCGACTACCTGCGGGCCGGGGCCATCGCCAGGTTCGCCCCGGTGATGGGCGAGGTGGTGGCCGCCGCGCAGCGCGGCGTGCCGGTGTTGGGCATTTGCAACGGTTTTCAGGTGCTCTGCGAGGCCGGGCTGCTTCCCGGGGCGTTGACCCGCAACAGCGGTTTGCATTTCGTCTGCCGGGATGTGTGGCTGCGGGTGGCGTCGATCTCGACGGCCTGGACGTCGCGTTTCGAGTGGGGCGCTGAGCTGCTGGTGCCGCTGAAGTCGGGCGAGGGCCGCTATGTGGCCCCCGACGATGTGCTCGACGAGCTGGAGGGGGAGGGCCGGGTGGTGTTCCGCTACCTCGACAATCCCAACGGCTCGCTGCACGACATCGCCGGCATCAGCTCCGCCAACGGCCGCGTCGTCGGGCTGATGCCGCATCCCGAGCACGCCATCGAAGCGTTGACGGGGCCCTCCGACGACGGCTTGGGCCTGTTCTATTCGGCGCTGGACGCGGTGCTTTCGGTCTGAACGGAAATCGCCGCGCTGGGCGGGCGTGAGTCGAGTTCGGTTCAGCCGGCGTCGCGCAGCAACGGGTGCGCCGTCGGCCATTGCGTGGCCGGGCTCAACGCGTCGAACAGGTCGGTCGCGTCCGCGACGGTGCCGTCGACGAAGGCGGCGAATTCCTCAAAGGAGACGCCGGGTCGGATCCAGCGTGACCTGCGCGCCACCACGCCGATCCGCTGCGGGTCGGACGAGCCGTGCACGATCGCGGTGACTTCGTGCTCCGCGTGGTTCCACGTGTCGGAGAAGTGCACCAGCCAGGGGCGCTCGCCGGCGGGGAAGAAGCAGGTGGGAGTCACCCGAACGATCAGCACATCGCCGTGCGCGGGCGAGATCTCGAGATGGACGTGCAGGCGCCCCGAAGTACACGCACGCGCGCCGGTGACGAAGAAGTATTCGCCGTCGTGATGGCCGCGGAAGTAGCGTCGCCCACGCGTGCGCAGGTAACGTTCGACCAGGTTCGCGCACATCAGCTCGTTCGCCATGAAATCATGCTGCGGCCAGTGGCTTTGCGAATGCTGGGAGACAAGCCATGAGCCCGCGAAGAAACTGTTGAGAATTTGCTGAGCGGCCGGATCCGCTCAGCGCCGTCGTCAAGGTTCGGTGTCCGGCCGCCGCTCCACGATCCCGGCGCCCGGCCCCGGCATGGTCCGTGGCAGCGTCACCGAGAATCGGTACCGCTCGGGGCGGTAATGAAACTCCACGACTTCGAGCGGCTTGTCGTCCCGTCCGTAGCTGATCCGTTCGAGCACGAGCACGGGGGAGCCCAACGGCAGATTCAACGCGCCGGCCACCTCGACGGAGGCGCCCGCCGCATGGATCTCATAGGTGGCCCGGGCGATGGGGATGCCCAGCCGCCGCTCCCACATCGTGTAGGTGCTTTCCATCGCCCGCTCGGGTTGCGCGTCCGAGACGCTCGCCAGCAGCGGCTCAACGGCCCTCCCCAGCCCCGGCGGTAGATACGCGATCATCAGCGCCAGGGGCGCGTCCCCGTCCCGGAAACGTCGCTGGATGCACAGAACTTTGGGCAAGCCCAGCGTTTCGGCGACCCGCTGTGGGGGTTCCTCGACGCGGTGCGACAGGACGTCGACGTGGGGGGTGATCCCCGAACTCGCCAAGACTTCGGTGATCGTGCGCACGCCGGAGCCCAGTTCCTGCCGCACTGGGTTGGTCACGAAGGTCCCCAGGCCTTGGCGTCTGACCAGCCAGCCCTGGCGCTCGAGCAGTCCGACCGCCGCGCGCACGGTTACCCGGCTCAGACCGGACCGATCGATCAACTCGCGTTCGCTGGGCAGGCGTCCGCCGCGGGGCACGCGCTGCTTGATGATCGCGGCCTTGAGCGCCTCGGCGAGCTGGGTGCTCGCGGGTACGCTGCCGCGCCGAACTCGCAGATCGGCGGACTCGAGGTCGAGCGACCGGCTGGTCATAAGACGTATTAAAACGTCTGGTGAGCGGAGGGTAAAGACCGGTCACCGTCCGGCTGCTGTACCGAGTCCCGATTAGGCTGGTGCTGAGCGATTTTCGCGTCACCTCAGGAGGTCCGGACATGGGATTCGCGGTGGAAGGGATCGACCACGTCGTGCTGAATTGCAGCGACGTCGAGGCAACCGCGGCCTGGTATGAGCGGGTGCTTGGGATGCGCCGGGAGACGTTCGGTCCGTCCGCGCGGATCGCGCTGCGCTTCGGGGAGCAGAAACTCAACCTGCGGCCCCTCGGGGCGCTGGCCGGCGATCCCGACTGGGTCACCGGGTCGGTCGAGGCCGCCGGCTCCGCGGACTTGTGCTTCATCACGCGCAGCAGCCCCGACGACGTGCGCGCTCACCTCGTCGAGTGTGGTGTGGAGGTCGTCGCGGGTCCGGTGACCCGGACCGGCGCACTCGGCCCGATGACGTCGCACTACTGCCGCGACGTCGACGGGAACCTCGTCGAAATCGCCGTCTACGGAACGGTCTAGGGATCAGAGCGGGTAGAGCGCCGGCAGGTTCACCACGACCGCCTCCTGGGTGCTGCGCGCGATGACGACCTCCGCCGGGCTGGTCGGGTCGGGATTTTCCTCGCGGTGCGGCAGATTGGGCGGGATGAACACGTAGTCCCCGGGTGAGGTCGAGATACGCACCTCTCCGGTGCCGTCGTGGAAGACGAATTCCGGGTGACCACTGCGCACGTAGATGGCGGTTTCCGAATCGCCGTGATGATGGTTGGACGAGACGGTCGACGGCATTGCGTGCGTCTCACCCATCCAGAGCTTTTCGGCGCCGACCGACGTGCCGCTGAGCGCGGCGAAGCGACGAAGCCCGTCCGATTGCGCGGTGTCGGAGCTGATGTCCGACGCCTTGATGTGGTGCACCCGGTTGCCGGTGGCTTCCGGCGCCTTCTCGTCGAAGTCCGGGTGGAATCCGTCTGCGGTGGCCATGGGTCAATTATGGTCCGACGCATCCCGATACGCCTCGAGAAGCCGCAGCCACAGCTCGCTGACCGTCGGGAAGCAGGGCACGGCGTGCCACAGCCGGTCGATGGGCACCTGGCCGGCGATGGCGATCGTGGCGGAGTGAAGCATTTCGGTGACCCCGGGTCCAACCAGCGTGACCCCGAGCAGGTGCTCGCGATCGAGATCGACCACCATCCGCGCCCGGCCTGTGTACCCATCGGCGTAGAGCTTGGCCCCCGTCACAGCGTCGCCGACTTCGATGTCGGCCGTGCGCACCCGGTGCCCGGCCCGCTGCGCCTGCTGGGCCGTCAGGCCGACCGCGGCGGCTTCGGGATCGGTGAAGAACGCCTGCGGGACGGCGTAATGGTCAGCCGTGGTGGCATGCCGTCCCCAGGGTGCGGTGTCCAACGGGGCGCCCACCGCACGAGCTGCGATGGCCGCGCCGGCGATACGGCCCTGGTACTTGCCCTGATGGGTTAGCAGGGCCCGGTGATTGACGTCGCCTGCCGCATAGAGCCAGCCGTCCTCGATCGCTCGCACGCGGCAGGTGTCGTCGACGCCGAGCCATGCGCCCGGTGTCAACCCGATGGTCTCCAGACCGATGTCGTCGGTGAGCGGCGCGCGGCCCGTCGCGAAAAGCACTTCCTCAGCTGATAACTCGGATCCGTCGTCCAATTCGAGTTTTACCTGCCCGTCATCGGCCCGGCGCAGCGCGCGGACCGATACCCCGACGCGCACCTCCACGCCCGCCTCGGTGAGTCCGCGTTCGATCAGCTCGCCCACGAAGGGTTCCATTCGGGGTAGCAGGCCGGATCCACGCGCGAGCAGAGTCACCCGCGACCCCAATCCTTGCCAGGCGGTCGCCATTTCGACGCCCACGCCACCGGCACCCACCACGGCGAGTCGCTCGGGGACGGAGCTGTGGTCGGTGGCTTGGCGGTTGGTCCACGGGTGGGCTTCGTCGATGCTGGGCAGGTCGGGGAGAGCGGGCTGGCTTCCAGTGCAGACCACGACCGCGTGTCGCGCGGTCAACACCGACGTCTCACCGCTGGAGGCGGTGACGGCGACTCGTCGGGCACCGTCCAGCCGGCCGTGGCCGCGTACCAGGGTGGCGCCGATCCCCTTCACCCAGTCGGCCTGCCCGCTGTCGTCCCAGTCGCTGACGTAGCGGTCGCGGCGGCCGAAGGCTCCCGCGGCGCTGATGGGGCCGGCGACGGCTTCCCGCGCCCCGTCGACCCGGCGGGCGTCGGAGACGGCAATCACCGGACGCAGCAGAGCCTTGCTGGGTACGCAGGCCCAATACGAGCATTCGCCACCGACAAGTTCGCGCTCGATCATCGCGACGCTCAGGCCGCCCGCCCGGACGCGTTCCGCGACGTTCTGCCCGATCGGCCCGGCGCCGAGCACGATGACGTCGTAGTCCCGTTCCTTGTCGACCGCCATGGTCAATGACCTTTCTGTGGTGTCCGTCAGTTGGCTGTGAGCTTCTCGGCCAGCTGGCATAAGTCGCTCGCTATGAGGTTCGGCTGGGGCAGCCCCTCGACCGGTAGCGGTGGATTGCCTGGGCGTGTGATGAGCGCCGCGCTGAAGCCGACGTTTTGCGCCCCGAGCGTGTCCCACACGTGCGCGGCCACCATCATGCAGTCGGTCGGCGCGACCCCGAGCGTTTCGCACACATATCGGTACACGGCGGGCGCCGGCTTGAAGGCGCGACAACCGTCGACGCTCAATTGGTGTTCGAAGAAATCAGCCAGCCCGGAACTCTGCAAGGCCGTCGGCCCGTCCGGGTTGGGCGGTGAATTGGTCAACGTAACCAGGCGAAAACCATTGTCTCGCAACCTGGTGAGCCCCTCGGGTACCTCCGGGTGTGCCGGCATGGTGAGAAGACCTGTCTTCAGGCGGTGCAGGTCATCGTCGGAGACGCGGACGTCGTGAATATCGCCGACCATACGCAGCACGCCTTGTGCGAGCGTGGAGAAGTTCACGTAATTGTCCGCCAGTGTCGCGGACATCGAGTACATGACCAGCTGGGCGAACCACTCGCGGAGCACCCTTTCATCGCCGAACAACTCGGTGAAAAGCGGTGCGAGGGAGTCGATGTCGATCAACGTCTCGTTGACGTCGAAAACCAGGACGGGCGGTGTGGGCATGGCTAGGGCTCGGCCTTCTTGAGAGTGCGAACGTCGGGCCTTGGATACCCGACCAAACACAGGCAAATCAATGCCATTCCGAGGACGGCCACCAAAGTGCGATCACCTCGGCCGTCTTCGGCGGGATCGCAAGTTCGACGGACCTCTCGCGAACGATCCCGGACGGTCGTTGCTCACTGCATCACAACGACCATCTTCCCGCCGGCCTCTCCCGCTTCCATCACGCGGTGCGCCTCACGTATCTGGTCGAAAGAGAAGACGCGAGACGGCTTGGCCTCCAGCGTGCCCTCTGCGACCTGCCGCGCGATGTCTTGCAGCGGAACGTCCGACAGCGGAAATCCGGGAGCCCCAAAGACGAAGCTGCCGAAGAAGTTCCAGTTGACACCGCTCGCCATGCGCAACAGCGGGTTGAAATCCCCGATGGGTTCAAGCCCGCCCAGCCATCCCGCCAGGCATGCCGTACCGCCGCGGCGCAGCATGTCCAGGGAGTCCAGAATGGTGCCGTTGCCGACCAGGTCCAGGACGGTGTCCACCCGCTTAGCCTCGGGGAGATGGTCGGCCAGGTCGCGCCGCTCCAATTCGACGCGGGAGGCGCCCAGCTCTTCCAGCTTGGAGACCCGGCCCTGGCTTCGCGCGGTGGCGATGACGCGCGCACCGGCGGCGACGGCCAGCTTGAGCGCGGCCTGCCCGAGCGATGAGGTCGCGCCGCGCAGCACCAGGGTTTGTCCGGCCTGCAGATTGAGGTTGCGGAAGAGGCATGTCCACGCGACCGCGTAGGTCTCGGGTAACGCCGCCAAATCCGCCCAGGGCAGCCCGGATTCGATGAGGGTGACGTTGGCTGCGCGCACACGCGTGTACTGCGCGTAGCTGCCGTTGATGGTACGGCCCAGACCCCCCATCAATGCCGCCACCTTGGCGCCCACGGGGAATTCACCGCCAGGACACGAGTCGACGACGCCGACGCATTCGATGCCGCTGACTTCCGCGGCTTCCGCCCATTCGCCCCGGCGCATGTGCATCTCGGCGTGATTGACGCCGAACGCCTTGACCTCGATGACCACTTCGCCGTCTCTGGGCAGCGGCTTGGGGATGTCGGTGTAGACCAGTTTGTCGAGGCCGCCGAATCCCTTCAGAACGATCGCTCGCATGGTTTCGCCCCCTGCTTGTTCGCGCACCACTACCGGCGCGGTGGGCAGCTGGGACGCATCGGTGGTCGACATTTGCCGCTCCTCCCGAATGCTCAGTGGGCATTCATGTCTGGATATGCCGAACGGAGCCGGAGAGCTTCCCGCCCGTAATGGGCCGGCTAACCCAATTAATTATGGGCTACCTATCCCAATCTGTCCAGATGGGGCGGTGAAGCTATTTGGCCCGGGACGGGCCGCGGCGTCGCGCCGGGGTTGATCGGCTCTTACGCGCGTGCGGCGTGAATGTGCGAACGTAGTCGACGGCGGCATTGACTGCGGTCCGCAACGGTTCCGCATCCCCGGTGGCGTATGTCAACATCGCTCCGCCCTGGTGCGCGACCACCAGCGATACCGCCAGGTGACGCGGGTCGGCATCGGGGCGCAGCTCGCCGCGACGGCGCATGGTGGCAAGGCCGGTCTCAAAAAGCTCGATCCACTGGTCATAGCCGGCGGAGAGATCGTCGTGTACTTCGTCGTCGGCGTCGATCAATTCCCCCGCCAAAGAGCCGTAGACGCAACCTCCCAGGCGGTATACGGCGTCGATGTCCGCGACGCAGGCATCGGCCCACGCCTGCAGGGCGTCGAGGGTGTCCAGGTCGCCCAGTGGTGGCGCAGTGTGGAAGGCCCGTACGTCCTCGCGGCGGGCGGCGATCACTTGACGGGTCAGCTCGCGCTTGTCGTGGAAGTAATGCGCGATCTGCGAGCCGCCGACCCCGGCCGCTCGGCGCACCTGTTCGATGCTGGTGCCGGCGACGCCGCGCTCGAACATGAGGCGCGCGGCGACCTCGACGACGCGCGCGCGTGTCGCCTGCCCCTTGCGGGTGAAACGTGTTGAGCTGTCATCAGTTAGGGCGCGGGTCTTGCGCAGGCGCCGAGGGCGCCGCGCGGGCCGGGCAACCCGCTCGCCGGGATCGGTGGCGAAGCTGCGCAGGTGGTTGATCGCGAAGCGGACGGCATCGGCGTGCGGCCATTCCGCGCGGTAGGTGAAGGCCAAGGTGCCACCACCCTGATGGGCGGCGACGATCACGATCGCCAGCGCTCGCGAGTCGGCGTCAGCGACAACGATGCCGCCGTCTTTCATTCGCTGGATCGCCGTTTCGAGCAGGTCGATCCACTGCCAATAGCCGGCTCCCAGCGTTGCGCGTGTCGCGTCGTCGGACTTCACCAGCTGTGCGGCAAGCGCGTGATAGGTGGGCGTGCCGAAATATCCGATGCGCCTGAGGTATCGCATATTGAGGTCTATCCACCGTTCGAAGTCGGCGAACGAAGCCAGACCACCGAGCTTGGGCTGCCGGTGGAAGTCGAGAACCACGCCGATCTGACGCCGGATGACCGCGCGGATGAGGGCGTTCTTGTCGGCGAAATAATGGGCGAGCTGCGAACCGCTGACGGACGCCGCCCTGCGTACGTTCTCCATGTTCGACGCGGAGAGGCCTTCGGTGACGATCAGTCGGGCGGCCGCTTCCACGATGCGGTCCCGGGTGGCCCGCCCCTTGGCGGTCAACCGTTGTTCGTCCTGACCATCGGGATGGGCCATCGCGTCAGGCTAACTCGCGATCGCCCCGAACTATGGGATATCCAACCCAATGAAGCGCCTGGGTGCCCGGCGGTCCCTGTCAAGCAGTCATGTCGACCTTCGCCAGGAAGCGGAGGATCAATTCGGCGACCTCGTCCAGCGCGGACTCCAACAGGAAGTGCCCACCGTCGAGCAGTCGGATCTCGGCATCGGGGAGGTCGTCGGCGAACGCCTCGGCGCCCGCGGGGCCGAATATCTCGTCGCCGCGACCCCACACCGCGAGCAGGGGCACCTGGCTGGCGCGAAAGTAGTCATGCAGGCGCGGATAGAGCGGCGCGTTGGTCGCATAGTCCCGCAACAGCTTCAGCTGCACCAGGTCGTTGCCGGGACGCGAGATGAGCGCGTAGTCGTGAAGCCAGGATTCGGGGTCGAGCAGGGTCTCGTCGGGAACGCCGGTGACGTATTGCCACCGGGTGGCGTCCAGCGTGAGGAACTGCCGTACTGCGGCCTCGGTCTCGGGCGTTTGCTCGCGCTGGTAGGCCCGCACGACCTTCCAGAAGTCGTCGACGAACCCCGCGTCGTAGCCGTTGCCGTTCTGGGTGATGATCGCCGTGATCGCCGACGGGTCGCGCAGCGCAAGTCGCCAACCGATCGGCGCGCCGTAATCCTGGACGTACATGGCGTATCTGTCGATGCCGAGCTCGCGGACCAGGCCGGCGGTGAGGTCGGTCAGCGCGTCGAAGGTGTAGTCGAACTGTTGGACGGACGGCGCGTCAGAAAGCCCGAAGCCGAGGTGGTCGGGTGCGATGACGTGATAGCGGTCCGCGAGTGCCGGCAGCAGATGCCGGAACATGTAGGAGCTGGTCGGAAAGCCGTGCAACAGCACGAGCGCGGGT
>NZ_LZKD01000099.1:0-48218 GCF_001668695.1 Mycobacterium sp. E2497 | reverse complement strand
AGAACGGCCTCGGGTCCTTGACCTGAACGAGCGCCTCGACGCGCCGGTCGAGGTTGCGGTGCATCATGTCCGCGCTGGATCCGTCCACCCGGTGCTGGGAGCTGGGACCCGACGGGCAGTGGATCGCGTCGCCGCAGGACGGCCACAGCGTACGCGATCACCAAGTGTCGTTGATGGAGCGGCACCGCACTCCGTAACCTTCTGCGTGGTGAATTACGGTTGTTTTCCGGCCGCACCGCGATACGCGCTCGGCCCGACCGAATTGACCTGCAGGAGTTGAGTTGCCGACCAAGAGTTCGTCCACCGCTCGGCGTTCGGGAAGCCGCATCGTGTACGCCGCCGGAGCGGTCTTGTGGCGGCCGACTGACTCGTCCAACCCCGGCCTCGAGATCGCGGTGATCCACCGTCCCCGCTACGACGACTGGTCACTGCCCAAGGGCAAAGTGGACCCGGGCGAGACGGCGCCCGTCGCCGCGGTCCGCGAAGTGTGCGAGGAGACGGGCCAGCACGGCGTGCTGGGCAGGCGGCTGGACATGGTGAGCTACCCGATCGAGGCGGGCGTCAAGAAGGTCTACTACTGGGCGGCGCGCAGCACCGGCGGCGACTTCACCCCCGGTAACGAGGTTGACGAATTGGTGTGGGTGCCGGTGCCGGACGCCCTGAACATGCTCACCTATTCGCATGATCGAAAAATGTTGCGCCACTTCATGAAACATCCGGCTGACACGCATACCGTGCTCGTGGTCCGGCACGGCACCGCCGGCCGGAAATCGCGCTTCAAAGGCGACGACACCCAGCGGCCGCTGGACAAGCGGGGCCGTGCGCAAGCCGAGGCGCTGGTTCCGCAGCTGCTGGCCTTCGGCGCCACCGACGTGTACGCGGCCGACCGCCTGCGCTGCCACCAGACGGTGGAACCGCTCGCCGCGGAATTGGGCGTCGCCGTACACAACGAGCCCGCCCTCACCGAGGAGGCCTACGCCAAGAGTCCCAAACGCGCCCGCAACCGGATGCTGGCCATCGCCGAGCAGCAAGGGACGCCGGTCATTTGCACACAGGGCAAGGTGATCCCGGACCTGATCGCCTGGTGGTGCGCGCGAGACGGGGTGCGCCCCGACAAGTCGCGCAACCACAAGGGCAGCGCCTGGGTGCTGTCACTGTCGGGCGGTCGACTGGTGGCAGCCGATCACATCGGCGGGGCGCTGGCCGCCAACGTGCGGGCATAACACGCAAATACCCTTCGGGCGCATCGCTGCCACCCGAAGGGTATTCGCGTCTAGAGCGTGACTGTTGACTTAACGGCGACCGCGGCGCGCGGTGGCCTTCTTGGCCGGAGCCTTGCTGGCCGGCCTCTTTGCCGCGGCCTTCTTGGCGGGAGCCTTGGTGGCGGCCTTCTTCGCCACGACCTTCTTGGCCGGGGCCTTGGTCGCCGCCTTCTTGACCGGAGCCTTGGTCGCGGCCTTCTTGGCCGGGGCCTTGGTTGCGGCCTTCTTGACCGGAGCCTTGGTCGCCGCCTTCTTGACCGGAGCCTTCTTGGCGGGAGCGGCCTTCTTCGCCGCGGCCTTCTTGGCGGGAGCCTTCTTCGCCGCGGTCTTCTTGGCCGCGCCGCTTGCCACTACACCACGCTTCACTGCAGGTCCTTCCGACGGGAGACGCTGTGCGCCAGAGACAACCGCTTTGAATTGAGCACCGGGCCGGAACGCCGGGACGGAGGTCGGCTTCACCTTCACCGTCTCGCCGGTACGCGGGTTGCGGGCCACCCGGGCCGCGCGACGCCGTTGCTCGAACACACCGAACCCGGTGATCGTCACACTGTCGCCCTTGTGCACCGCACGCACAATGGTGTCGACGACGTTCTCGACGGCGGCGGTCGCCTGCCGACGGTCGGTGTTCAATTTCTGTGTGAGCACATCAATGAGCTCTGCCTTATTCATCCAATCCCTCCGACGCTAGTGGTCCTCGATTTGAACCGACTAGAGCACACGGTAAACCCTCACCCAGCAAATTTCCAAGAGCCACGCGCAATTTCAGGGTCGGACAATCGGCGGTTTCGCAATCCGGTTGCCGCCCTTGACCGGTGGGGGCACTTGGAAATCGGGCCGGTTTAGTTAGGTGAGCGAGAAGAAATTCCGCCCTTCTCGACCGTTCAGGAGGCGGGCAGAGTGCGCGGTTTCCACTGCGGATAGGCGGCCTCGTATGACTCGATTTTGTCGAGTTTCCGCAGCGTAAGGGCTATATCGTCGAGTCCTTCGAGGAGTCGCCAGGCCGTGTGGTCGTCAATCTTGAACGGCAACACCGTCGTTCCCGCGGTGATATTTCGATCTTGAAGATTGGCAGTGATTTCCAGTCCCGGGCTCTGCTCGATGAGCTTCCAAAGCAGTTCCACGCCGTCTTGGGAGACTTCGGCCGCCAAGAGCCCGGCCTTGCCGGCGTTGCCCCGGAAGATGTCACCGAATCGAGACGAGATGACCACCCGGAACCCGTAGTCCATCAGCGCCCACACGGCGTGCTCGCGCGACGAGCCGGTGCCGAAATCGGGCCCGGCGACCAGGACCGACCCCCGGTCAAAGGGACTGAGGTTGAGGATGAATGACGGATCCGAGCGCCAGCTGGCGAACAGCCCGTCCTCGAAACCGGTTCGGGTGACGCGCTTCAAATACACCGCGGGAATGATCTGATCGGTGTCGACATTGGACCGCCGCAACGGCACACCGATACCGGTGTGGGTGTGAAATGCTTCCATGGTCATCCGTTCTTCTCGATTACGTCAGTTCAAATCGGCCGGGGCGGACAATGTGCCGCGAACTGCGGTCGCGGCGGCAACGGCCGGAGACACCAAATGCGTCCGGCCGCCCTTGCCCTGGCGCCCTTCGAAGTTGCGGTTGGAGGTCGCCGCGCAACGCTCCCCCGGCGCCAGCTGGTCCGGATTCATCCCCAGACACATCGAGCAGCCCGCCTGTCGCCATTCGGCACCCGCGGCGGTGAAAACCTCGCCCAGCCCTTCGGCTTCGGCCTGGGCGCGCACCCGCATGGACCCGGGCACCACGAGCATCCGCACCCCGGGAGCCAGCTTGCGGCCGCGCAGCACGTCGGCGACCACCCGCAGGTCTTCGATACGACCGTTGGTACAAGAGCCCACGAACACGGTGTCGACCGCGATGTCACGCATCGGAGTGCCCGGACGAAGGTCCATGTAAGCCAACGCTTTCTCGGCGGCCTGTCGCTCGGCGTCGCCCGTCATCAGCTCCGGGTCAGGCACGGCCCCGGCCAGCGGCACGCCCTGCCCGGGGTTGGTGCCCCAGGTCACGAACGGGCTCAGCGATGCCGCGTCGAGGTGGACCTCGGTGTCGAAGGCGGCGCCGGGGTCGGTGTGCAGCTGCTGCCAATAGCGCATCGCCGCGTCCCATTGCGCACCCTGCGGCGCGTGCGGCTTGTCGCGAAGGAATTCGTAGGTGGTCGCGTCCGGCGCCACCATGCCAGCCCGGGCGCCGGCCTCGATGCTCATGTTGCAGATCGTCATCCGGCCTTCCATCGACAGCGATTCGATGGCGCTGCCGCGGTATTCGATGACGTGCCCCTGCCCGCCACCGGTGCCGATCTTGGCGATCAAGGCGAGAATGATGTCCTTGGCCGTCACGCCGGCGGGCAGTTCGCCGTCGAGATTGACCGCCATGGTCTTGAACGGCCGCAGCGGCAACGTCTGGGTCGCCAGCACATGCTCGACCTCCGAGGTGCCGATGCCCATCGCCAGTGCGCCGAACGCACCGTGCGTCGACGTGTGACTATCACCACAGACGATCGTCATTCCCGGTTGGGTGAGGCCCAATTGCGGCCCGACGACATGCACGATGCCCTGCTCGATGTCGCCCATCGGGTAGAGCCGAACACCGAATTCGGCGCAGTTGCGGCGCAACGTCTCGACCTGGGTGCGCGACACCGGGTCGGCGATCGGCTTGTCGATGTCGATGGTGGGCACGTTGTGATCCTCGGTGGCCAGCGTCAGATCGGGCCGCCGCACCGCTCGTCCGGCCATGCGTAGCCCGTCGAAAGCCTGTGGGCTGGTGACCTCGTGCACCAGATGCAGGTCGATGTAGATCAGGTCGGGCGCCCCTCCTTGTTCCGGAGCGCTCCCTTTATCCACAACGTGGTCGTCCCACACCTTTTCGGCCAGGGTGCGCGGCTTGCCGGATCCCATCTGAAATTCGCCTCGATTCCCCTCAAGCGCGGCTCGCGGATCGACCATGGGCTGTGATCTCAGAATGCGAGACGCTAGTATCTCCTTGTGAGACAGCATAGCGGCATCGGGGTTCTCGACAAAGCCGTCGGCATCCTGCACACGATCGCCCAATCCCCCTGCGGGTTGGCCGAACTGTGCGAGCGGACCGGATTGCCCAGGGCCACCGCGTACCGGTTGGCCGCCGCGCTGGAAGTCCATCGCCTGCTGGCGCGTGACGACGAGGGGCGCTGGCGACTCGGCCCGGCCGTCACCGAGCTCGCCGCCCATGTCAACGACCCGCTGCTGGCCGCCAGCGCGGGGGTGCTTCCCCTGCTCCGCGAGACCACCGGGGAGAGCGTGCAGCTGTACCGCCGCGAGGGCACCACACGGGTCTGCGTGGCAGCCCTGGAACCCACTGCGGGCCTTCGCGATACGGTCCCGGTCGGGGCGCGCTTGCCGATGACGGCGGGCTCGGGCGCCAAGGTGCTGCTGGCCCACAGCGACGTTGCGACGCAAAAGGCGGTGCTGCCGTCGGCGAAGTTCACCGAGCGCACGCTGGCCGAAGTGCGCCGCCGTGGCTGGGCGCAAAGCGTGGCCGAGCGAGAGCCCGGGGTGGCGAGCGTGTCGGTTCCCGTGCGCGACGGCCGCGGAGCCGTCGTCGCCGCGATCTCGGTGTCGGGACCCGTCGACCGGATCGGCCGGCGTCCGGGGGCGCGCTGGGCCGCGGACCTGATTTCCGCGGCCGAGGCGCTCACCCGCCGGCTCTGAAACGTCGCGCGCGAGAAGCGTCTCGGCGACCAGCACGCAACGTCGCCGGGCGGCCTGACAGACTGACCGCCATGGGAACCAATCAGCGCGCGAGCATCGTCATGTCGGAAGACGAGATCGCCGACTTCGTCGTCAAGAGCCGCACCGGGACGCTGGCCACCATCGGCCCCGACGGCCAGCCGCACCTGACCGCGATGTGGTACGCCGTCGTGGACGGCGAGATCTGGCTCGAGACCAAGGTCAAGTCGCAGAAGGCGGTCAACCTCAAACGCGATCCGCGGGTGAGCTTCCTGATCGAGGACGGCGACACCTACGACACGTTGCGCGGAGTGTCATTCGAAGGCGTCGCGGAGATCGTCGATGATCCCGACGTCTCGCACCGGGTCGGCGTCAGCGTGTTCGAGCGCTACACAGGCCCGTACAGCGACGAGATGAAGCCCTTCGTCGAGCAGATGATGAACAAGCGCGTCTGCGTGCGTATCGTCGCGCGGCGCGCCCGCTCGTGGGACCATCGCAAACTCGGGCTGCCGGCGATGCCGGTGGGTGGCTCCACGGCCCCGGCCGTGCTGGGGACCGGTCAATAGTTGTTTGTAGCCCCGATGGGATTCGAACCCACGCTACCGCCGTGAGAGGGCGGCGTCCTAGGCCGCTAGACGACGGGGCCAGACACGATCCGGAGTGCCAGCATAGCTCACACTCAGAAGCCCACCTAATCGCTTGAGGTGGTGACGTTTTGCTGGGGTACCAGGACTCGAACCTAGAATGGCTGAACCAGAATCAGCTGTGTTGCCAATTACACCATACCCCATCGGCTGCCTAAAACCGCTGGTCAACGCCCACTCCGAGCCATATCGCTCCGCTCGGAAGACCGCCGCCGCCAACCGTTGTCGGCTTTGTGAGCCGCAGTGCAGACTACCAAAGACTCGGCACACAATCCGCACGCGAGGTCCGCGAGGCCTTAAGCGGCCCCCACCTAACGGCCGACTGCTTCCCGCGCGGCGCGTAACCGCAGCAGGCTGCGGTCACGGCCCAGCAGCTCCAGCGATTCGAACAGCGGCGGGCTGATCGTCGTTCCCGTGGCGGCAACCCTGATCGGACCGAACGCCTTGCGTGGTTTGAGGCCCAGATTTTCGATGAGCGCGGCCTTGAGGGCGGACTCGATGTGCGCCGTGGTCCAGTCCGCGGCACCCTCCAGCGCGGCAAGCGCGGCGTCGAGCACCGCGGCCGCGTCCGCGCCGAGCTCCTTGGCCGCGGCCTTGGGGTCGATGGCGTATTCGTCGTCGTTGAGGAACTTCAGCAGGTCCCACGCGTCTGCGAGCACGACGATGCGGGTCTGCACCAGGTCGGCGGCGATGGCGAAGGCGGCGTCATCCAACCCGAGCCGATGGCCGTGGGCGTCGAAGTAGTCGCGCAGCCGACCCGCGAAATCCGCCGGCTCGAGCATCCGGATGTGCTCGGCGTTGAGCGCGTCGGCCTTCTTCTGGTCGAACCGCGCCGGGTTGGAATTGACGTCGACGACGTCGAAGGCGGCTACCATCTCGTCGAGGCTGAACAGGTCACGGTCGTCGGCGATGGCCCAACCCAGCAACGCAAGGTAATTGAGCAACCCTTCCGGGATGAAGCCACGGTCGCGGTGGGCGAACAGATTCGACTGCGGGTCCCGCTTGGAGAGCTTCTTGGTGCCCTCTCCCAATACCGTTGGCAGGTGGGCGAACTCCGGGACGCGGTCGGCGACGCCGACCCGGATCAGCGACTGGTACAGCGCGATCTGGCGCGGCGTCGAGGGCAGCAGGTCCTCGCCACGCAGCACGTGGGTGATCTTCATCAGCGCGTCGTCACACGGGTTGACCAAGGTGTACAACGGATCTCCGTTGGCGCGGGTCAGCGCGAAGTCCGGCACGCTGCCCGCGGCGAAGGTGGTGGTCCCGCGCACCAGGTCGTCCCAGGCGAGGTCCTCGTCGGGCATCCGCAGCCGCACCACCGGCTTGCGGCCCTCGGCCAGGAACGCGGCGCGCTGGGCATCGGTCAAGTGCCGGTCGAAGTTGTCGTACCCCAGTTTGGGATTGCGGCCCGCCGCGATGTGGCGCGCCTCAACCTCTTCCGGCGTGGAGAACGCATAGTAGGCCTCACCGGCTTCGAGCAATTGGGCCACCACGTCGCGGTAGATCTCCTTGCGCTGCGACTGCCGGTAGGGGCCGTAGGGTCCGCCGACCTCGGGGCCCTCGTCCCAGTCGAGGCCGAGCCAGCGCAGCGCGTCGAGCAGGGCCAGATAGCTTTCCTCGCTGTCGCGTTCGGCGTCGGTGTCCTCGATGCGAAAGACGAAGGTGCCCCCGGTGTGCCGGGCATAGGCCCAGTTGAACAGCGCGGTGCGGACCATGCCGACATGCGGGGTGCCCGTGGGCGACGGGCAGAACCTGACGCGGACTTTCGTTTCGGCTGTCACGGCTTTCCCTTACGGAGCACGGGATTGGTGAGCGTTCCGATCCCTTCGATGGTGATGGAGACGGTGTCGCCATGCTCGATCGGACCGACTCCTGCGGGCGTCCCGGTGAGGATGAGGTCGCCGGGCAGCAGGGTCATCACGGCCGAGATCCATTCGACGATCGCGCCGACGTCGTGGATCATCAGCGAGGTCCGGCTGTGTTGCTTCACTTCGCCGTTGACCTCGGTTCGTATCTCGAGATCCGACGGGTCGACGTCGGTGACGATCCACGGCCCCACCGGGCAGAAGGTGTCGTGCCCTTTGGCGCGGGTCCATTGGCCATCGGACTTCTGTTGGTCACGCGCGGACACGTCGTTCCCGATGGTGTAACCGAGAATGCTGTCCGCGGCCTGAGCGGCGGAGACGTCCTTGCAGGGCCGCCCGATGACGGCAGCCAGCTCCCCCTCGAAATGCACCGGTGATGCGTTGGCGGGCAAGCGAATCGGCACGTTCGGGCCGATGATGGCCGTGTTGGGCTTGAGAAAGATGATCGGATCCGGCGCCGCCGGCCCGGTGAGTTCGGCCATTTCCGCGATGTGATCGGTGTAATTCTTGCCGATGCAGACCACCTTGCTGGCCAGTATCGGGGCCAGCAGCCGCACATCGGGCAGCGGCCATGACCGGCCGGTGAAGTTCGGCGTGCCGAAGGGATGCTCGGCGATCTCGCGGGCGACCATCGCGGCGGGATCGGCGAGGTCGCCCTCGATGCTGACGAAGGCGACACCGTCCGGGCTGGCGATTCGACCAAGGCGCATTTCGTTGAGCCTACTGATGGCCGGTCGGGTCATCGCATCGGCAGCGGCCCCGCGAACATCACCAGCGGTTTCCGGCGAATATGCGAGCATGAAGGATGCATACGGGGCCGGCCACCACGCGTGAGCTGGGCGCGGGCGCCCGCTGGTCCATCATGGTCGTGTCGCTGGTCGCCACCGCGAGTTCCTTCCTCTTCATCAACGGCATCGCGTTCTTGATCCCCTCGCTCCAAGCGGCGCGCGGAATCCCGCTCGGGGAAGCCGGTCTGCTGTCGTCGATGCCGAGCTGGGGCATGGTGGTCACGCTGGTGCCGTGGGGGTACGTGCTGGACCGCGTGGGCGAGCGGGAGGTCATGGCAGCGGGTTTGGCGCTCACCGCGGCGGCGGCCTACGCCGCGGCGTCGACGCATTCGATGGTGCTGATGGCCGTCTACTTGTTTCTCGGGGGCATGGCGGCGGCCAGCTGCAACACCGCCGGCGGGCGGTTGGTCTCGGCGTGGTTCCCGCCGCAGCAACGCGGTTTGGCCATGGGATTCCGCCAAACCGCGCAGCCCCTCGGAATAGCCCTGGGAGCGCTGGTGATTCCCGAGCTGGGCGAGCACGGGCCGGCTGCGGGGCTGAAGTTCACGGCCTTGGCGTGCGCTTTGGGAGCGGCGGCGAGCGCGGTCGGCATCATCGACCCGCCCCGCAAGCCCAGGGAGAAGGCCAGCGATTCCGAACTCGCCAACCCCTACCGACGGTCGTTGGCGCTGTGGCGAATTCACACGGTAGCCGGGCTGTTGATGGTTCCGCAGACGGTGACCGTCACCTTCATGCTGGTGTGGCTGATCAAGAACCTGCACTGGTCGGTGGCGGCCGCAGGCAGTCTCGTCACCCTTTCCCAGCTGCTGGGCGCGCTCGGCCGCGTCTGGGTGGGCCGTTGGTCCGACCGTATCGGCTCTCGAATGCGGCCGGTCCGCCTCATCGCGGCGGCCGCCGCCGTCACCCTCTTCCTCCTGGCCTGGGCCGACGTTCTGAGTTCGAGTTTTCAGGCGCCCCTGATGGTCGCGATCTCGGTGATCGCCGTGCTGGACAACGGTTTGGAGGCCACGGCCATCACCGAATACGCCGGGCCGTTCTGGAGCGGGCGCGCCCTGGGCATTCAGAACACCACCCAGCGGGTGTTCGCGGCCGCCGCCCCGCCGCTGTTCGGGGCGTTGATAACCGCCGCGAAATACCCGAACGCATGGATATTGTGCGGACTCTTCCCGGCGGTCGCGGTGCCGCTGGTGCCGGCGCGGTTGCTCCCGCCCGGGCTGGAAACTACAGCCCGGAGGCAATCCGTTCGCCGACTTCGCTGGTGGCAAGCCGCCCGTTCCCACGTGTTGCCAGATAGGCCTCAACGGCCCGATCCACCCGCCTAGCGGCGTCGTCCTCCCCGAGATGGGCGAGCAGCAACGACACCGACATGATGGCCGCGGTCGGATCGGCTATACCCCGACCGGCGATGTCGGGCGCGCTGCCGTGCACCGGCTCGAACATCGACGGGTTGGTCCGGGTGGCATCGATATTGCCGCTGGCGGCCAACCCAATTCCGCCGCACACCGCCGCCGCCAAGTCGGTGATGATGTCACCGAACAGATTGTCGGTGACGATCACGTCGAAGCGTCCCGGGTCGGTGACCATGAAGATGGTGGCGGCGTCGATGTGTTGGTAGGCGACCTCGACGTCCGGGTAGTCCGCCCCGACCTCGGCCACGATCCGCGACCACAGCTTCCCGGCGAAGGTCAGCACGTTGGTCTTGTGCACCAGCGTCAGGTGGTTGCGACGGCGCCGGGCGCGCTCGAAGGCGTCGGCCACCACGCGGCGCACACCGAAGGCGGTGTTCAGGCTCACCTCGGTGGCCACCTCGTGCGGCGTCCCGGTGCGGATCGCGCCGCCGGTACCGGTGTAGGGGCCTTCGGTGCCCTCGCGGACCACCACGAAGTCGATGTGCGGGTCTCCGGCCAACGGGCTGCTCACACCGGGATAGAGCCGGCCCGGCCGCAGGTTGACGTGATGATCCAGCTCAAAACGCAGGCGCAGCAACAGACCCCGCTCCAGCACGCCGCTGGGCACCGACGGATCGCCGATCGCGCCGAGCAGGATGGCGTCGTGCTGGCGCAGCTCGGCGAGCACCGATTCCGGCAGCAGCTCACCGCTGGCGTGAAAACGCCGCGCCCCCAAGTCGTAATCCGTCTTCTCCACGCCGGGCAGCACCGCGTCAAGGACCTTGAGTGCCTCGGCCGTCACTTCCGGCCCGATACCGTCGCCGCCGATAACAGCGAGTTTCACGACAGATCGACCACCTCAAGCTTGTTGGCGCCCACCGCGGCGCCGATCGCCGAGCGCACCTCGCCCGGCACGTCCTGGTCCAGCCGCAGCAGAATGGTCGCCCCGGGACCCTCGGCATCCTCGGAGAGTTGAGCGGCCTGGATGTTCACGCCCGCCGAGCCGAGCAGGGTGCCGATCTTGCCCAGCGCGCCGGGCGCATCGACGTAGTTGATCACCAGGTTGGTGCCCCGGGCGCGCAGATCGAAGTTGCGGCCGTTGATCTGCACGATCTTTTCCACCAACTGCGGCCCGGACAGCGTGCCGGCCACGTTGACGGCCGAGCCGTCGGAGGTGACGGCGCGCACGTCGACGACGCTGCGGTGGTTCGGGCTCTCCGAGGCCGTGGTGAGCTCGGCGGTGACGCCGCGTTCTTCGGCCAGCGCCGGCGCGTTGACGAAAGTGACCGGGCCCTCGACCACCGCCGAGAACAGCCCCCGCAGGGCCGAAAGCTTCAGCACCTCAACGTCTTCGGAGGCCAGCTCGCCGCGCACCTGCACCGACACCGAGACCGGCGGCCCGTCGGCCAGCGAGGCGGCCAGCACGCCGAGCTTGCGCACCAGGTCCAGCCAGGGCGCCACCTCTTCGTTGACCACGCCACCGCCGACGTTGACCGCGTCGGGAACGAATTCGCCGGCCAGAGCGAGTTTCACGCTTTCCGCGACGTCGGTGCCGGCCCGGTCCTGCGCCTCGGAGGTGGATGCGCCCAGATGCGGTGTGACCACCACCTGCGGCAGCTCGAACAGCGGGCTGTCGGTGCACGGCTCCTTCGCGAAGACGTCGATACCGGCCGCGCGGACGTGTCCGCTGCTGACCGCTTCGGCCAACGCGGCCTCGTCGATCAGCCCGCCACGGGCGGCGTTGACGATGATGACGCCCGGTTTGGTCTTGGCCAGCGCCTCCTTGCCGATCAGGCCCGCCGTCTCGGGCGTCTTCGGCAGGTGCACCGAGATGAAGTCGGCGCGGGCGAGGAGGTCGTCGAGCGGCAGCAGTTCGATGCCCAACTGCGCGGCCCGGGCCGGCGAAACATAGGGGTCGTAGGCGATGAGGTGGGTGCCGAAGGCCGTCAGCCGCTGGGCAACCAACTGCCCGATGCGGCCCAGCCCCACGACGCCGACCGTCTTGCCGAAGACCTCGGTGCCGTTGAACGACGACCGCTTCCAGGTGTGCTCACGCAGCGAGGCGTCGGCAGCCGGGATCTGCCGGGCGGCGGCCAGGAGCAGCGCCAACGCGTGCTCGGCGGCGCTGTGGATGTTGGAGGTGGGGGCGTTGACCACCAGGACGCCCCGTTCGGTTGCCGCGTCCACGTCGACGTTGTCCAGCCCGACACCGGCGCGCGCGACGATCTTCAGCTTGGGGGCGGCCGCCAGCACCTCGGCGTCGACGGTGGTGGCCGAGCGGACCAGCAGCGCGTCGGCTTCCGGCACCGCGGCCAGCAGCTTCTCCCGGTCCGGCCCGTCTACCCAGCGCACCTCGACCTGGTCTCCCAGGGCGGCGACGGTCGATTGGGCGAGTTTGTCGGCGATCAATACAACAGGCAGAGTCACCCGGCCAGCCTATCGGCTGGCTTTGACGGGCAGCGACGGGCATCGGCGGGCTCGCCACTGCCCTAACCTGCGCCGACGCGCGCTTGGGGCGGGGCCCGCCGCGGCCCTACGATGCGCTCGTGACCAAACTCGCGATCATCTACTATTCGGCCACCGGGCATGGCACGGCGATGGCGCGACGCGTCGCGACCGCGGCCGAGGCGGCGGGCGCGGAAGTCCGCCTGCGGCACGTCGCCGAAACCCGTGACCCGGAATCGTTCGCCCAGAACCCAGCGTGGACCGCGAATTACGAAGCGACCAAGGACCTTCCGGCGGCCACGGGCGAGGACATCGTCTGGGCCGACGCGGTGATCTTCGGTTCACCGACTCGCTTCGGCTCTCCCGCCGCACAGTTGCGCGCCTTCCTCGACTCGCTGGGCGGGCTGTGGGCCGAAGGCAAGCTCGCGGACAAGGTCTACGCGGCGTTCACGTCGTCCAACACCCTGCATGGTGGCCAGGAGACCACGCTGCTGTCGCTCTACATCACGCTGATGCATTTCGGTGGCATCATCGTGCCGCCGGGATACACCGATCCGGTCAAGTTCGTCGATGGCAACCCGTACGGCGTGAGCCTGGTGTCCACCCACGACAACATCCACGAATTCGACGAGGCGACCCAGAACGCGCTCGACCACCTCGCCCGCCGGGTGGTGGCGACCGCCGGTCGGCTGGCAGAGTCCTAGCCGCCGAACGTGCACTCACGGCGGAAAAATCGCCGAAAGTTCGCCCTCAGTGCACGTTCGGCGCCACGCCCTACGCCGTCTCGGTGATCGGCCGGTCGACCCAGCTCATCAGGTCACGCAGCTTCTTGCCGGTCACCTCGATGGGGTGCTCGGCGTTCTCCTTGCGCAGCTGCTCCAGTTGCTTGTTGCCGCCTTCGACGTTGGCAACCAGCTTCTTGACGAATTCGCCGTTCTGAATGTCGCGCAGGATCTCTCGCATCCGCTCCTTGGTGCCGGCGTCGATGACGCGCGGTCCGGACAGATACCCGCCGAACTCCGCGGTGTCGGACACCGAGTAGTTCATCCGGGCGATGCCACCCTCGTACATCAGGTCGACGATCAGCTTGAGTTCGTGCAGCACCTCGAAGTAGGCCATCTCCGGCGGGTAGCCGGCCTCCACCATCACGTCGAAACCGGCCTTCACCAATTCCTCGGTGCCACCGCACAACACGGCCTGCTCACCGAACAGATCGGTCTCGGTCTCGTCCTTGAAGGTGGTCTTGATGACGCCGGCCCGGGTGCCGCCGATGGCCTTGGCGTAGGACAGGGCCAGCGCCTCACCCTTGCCGGTCGGGTCCTGGTCCACCGCGATCAGGCAGGGCACGCCCTTGCCGTCGACGAACTGGCGGCGCACCAGGTGGCCGGGCCCCTTCGGGGCGACCATCGCGACGGTGACGTCGGCCGGCGGCTTGATCAGTCCGAAATGGATGTTGAGCCCGTGCCCGAAAAACAGTGCGTCTCCGGGCTTGAGGTTGGGCTCGATATCGCTGGCGAAGATGTCCGCCTGCGCGGTGTCGGGCGCCAGCAGCATGATGACGTCGGCCCACTTGGCCACCTCGGCGGGGGTGTCGACCGCGAGGCCCTGCTCTTCGACCTTGGCCCGCGACTTCGAACCCTCCTTCAGGCCGACCCGCACCTGCACGCCGGAGTCGCGCAGGCTGAGCGAGTGCGCGTGCCCCTGGCTGCCGTATCCGATGACGCCGACCTTGCGGCCCTGGATGATCGACAGGTCTGCATCGTCGTCGTAGAACATTTCTAGTGCCACTGTTGAATATCTCCTTGTGTGTTACTTGGCCGTGGTGATGCCGCGCGGACCGCGGGACAACGACACCACTCCCGATTGAACGATTTCGCGGATCCCGAACGGCTCCAGCACCCGCAGCAACGCCTCGATCTTGCCGCGGTCACCGGTCGCCTCGATCGTCAGCGCCTCGGGTGAAACGTCAATCACCTTGGCGCGGAAGAGGTTCACCGCTTCAATCACCTGGCTGCGGCTCCCGGCGTCGGCGCGCACCTTGATCAGCGCCAGCTCGCGCGATACCGCGGCCCCCTCGTCGAGCTCCACGATCTTGATGACGTTGATCAGCTTGTTGAGCTGCTTGGTGATCTGCTCGAGCGGGGTTTCCTCGGCGCTGACCACAATCGTCATGCGCGACATGTCTTTCTGCTCGGTGGCGCCGACGGCCAGCGACTCGATGTTGAAACCGCGCCGGGAGAACAGCGCCGCCACGCGCGCGAGCACACCGGGTTTGTCCTCAACCAGAACCGAGAGGGTGTGCGTGTGCATCAGGCGTGCCCTTCGCTCTCGTCGTCGAACAGCGGGCGAATGCCGCGGGCGGCCTGGATCTCGTCGTTGCTGGTGCCCGCGGCCACCATCGGCCACACCTGCGCATCCGCGCCGACGATGAAGTCGATCACCACCGGACGGTCAGTGATCGCGCGCGCCTGATTGATCACGTCCTCGACGTCTTCCTCACGCTCGCAACGCAATCCGACGCAACCCAGCGCCTCCGCCAGCTTCACGAAGTCGGGGATGCGATGCGAATGCGTGGCGAGGTCCGTCTGCGAGTACCGCTCCTCGTAGAACAGCGTCTGCCACTGGCGCACCATGCCCAGGTTGCCGTTGTTGATCAGCGCCACCTTGATCGGCACGCCTTCGATCGCACAGGTGGCCAGCTCCTGGTTGGTCATCTGGAAGCAACCGTCACCGTCGATGGCCCACACCTCCGCCTCCGGGCGGGCCATCTTGGCCCCCATGGCCGCCGGGATGGCGAATCCCATGGTGCCCAGCCCGCCGGAGTTGATCCAGGTGCGCGGGTTCTCATACGAAATGAACTGCGCCGCCCACATCTGGTGCTGGCCCACCCCGGCCACGTACACCGCGTCCGGGCCGGCGATCTGACCCAGCTTCTCGATGACGTATTCCGGGCCCAGGCTGCCGTCGCTCTGCGGGCCGTAGCTCAGCGGATAGGTGGACTGGACGCCGTCCAGGTAGTCCCACCATTCGGTCATCTCGATGTTGCCGGGAATGTCGTAGTGCCGCAGCATCGCGATCAGCTCGATGATGACGGCTTTGACGTCGCCGACGATCGGGACGTCGGCGTGGCGGTTCTTGCCGATCTCGGCCGGATCGATGTCGGCGTGAATGACCTTGGCGTCCGGGGCGAAGGTGTCCAGTTTTCCGGTCACCCGGTCGTCGAAGCGGGTGCCCAGCGCGATCAGCAGGTCGCTGCGCTGCAGCGCCGCCACCGCGGCGACCGTGCCGTGCATGCCGGGCATGCCCATGTGCTGCCGATGGCTGTCGGGGAACGCGCCGCGCGCCATCAGGGTGGTGACCACGGGGATGCCGGTCAGGTCGGCCAGTTCGCGCAGCTGCTCGGTCGCCTCGCCGCGGATGACGCCGCCGCCGACGTACAGCACCGGTTTGCGGGCCTCCGCGATCAGCTTGGCGGCCTCGCGGATCTGCCGGTTGTGCGGCTTGGTGTTCGGCTTGTAGCCGGGCAGTTCCATGCGCGGCGGCCAGCTGAACGTGCACTGCCCCTGCAGCACGTCTTTGGGGATGTCGACGAGCACCGCACCGGGACGCCCCGAGGAGGCGATGTGGAAGGCCTCGGCGATCACCTGCGGGATCTCGTCACCCGAGCGAACCAGGAAGTTGTGCTTGGTGATCGGCATCGTGATGCCGGAGATGTCCGCTTCCTGGAAGGCGTCGGTGCCGATCAGCGCGCGACCGACCTGGCCGGTGATGGCGACGACGGGCACCGAGTCCATCTGGGCGTCGGCCAGCGGCGTGACCAGGTTGGTGGCGCCGGGCCCCGAGGTGGCCATGCACACCCCGACCTTGCCGGTCGCGTGGGCGTAGCCACTGGCGGCGTGGCCGGCGCCCTGCTCGTGGCGAACCAGCACGTGGCGAAGCTTTTTCGAGTCGAACAGCGGGTCGTAGACCGGCAACACGGCGCCGCCGGGGATGCCGAAGATGACCTCGACCCCGATCTCCTCGAGCGACCGGATCACGGACTGGGCGCCGGTAAGTTTCTCGGGCCCAACACGTTTCGGCTTTTTGGTGGGGGCGGCGGCGGGGGTTTCCGCCGCGTCGGAGGCGACGTCGGCGGCACGCTGTGGCTGTGTGGCGTGCTGCCTGGTGGGTGCGCTCACTGTCTTTGTTCCTTATTCACTCTGGGAATCTCGCTCGGGGCAACAAAAAACCCCCGACAGCTCATCTGCTGCACGAGGGTTGCGCGTTGGTCTGGATAGCTTCAAATGCCGAGAGGCTAGTCAGGCACCAACGCGCCGACCAATTACTACGAGCATCCCGGGCTGTCCGGCGGTATCCATAACGTCCGACGGTAGCCTTCGCACAGCTCAGCAGTCAAATCCCGCTGCCGTCGGCCCGCGCGGAGATCCGGTCCCCGTGGCGGGTGAAATGATGGTCAGGTGGCTACCGGTTCGTCTTCCCACACGCCCGTCGTGATCAAGGTCTCGCCGATCGCTCACCTGGCCGTCGGTTTCGTGACCCTCGGGTTGCTGATTCCGGTGATGCTGTGGCCGCCGTCGGCGCCGCTGCTGGTGATCCCGGTGGTGCTCTCGGCGCTGATCGTCCGGTTGCGCACCGTCGCCGACGACAGGGGCGTGACCGTCCGGACGCTGCTGAGCAGCCGGACGGTGGACTGGGATGAGATCGACGGGCTGCGCTTCCACCGGGGTTCGTGGGCCCGCGCGCACCTCAAGAGCGGTGCGGACGTGCGCCTGCCCGCGGTCACGTTCGCGACGCTGCCGCAGCTGACCGAGGCCAGCTCGGGGCGCGTGCCCAACCCCTATGCGTGAGGGTCAGGCGATCGGGTTGACCCCGTTGAGCATGACCCACACCGCGATGCCGGCGGCGATACCGACCAGCAGGGCGACAAACGACCCGATGAAGGGCCGGTGGGCCCAGCCGCGCCGCGCGTCCAGACCGTAGCGGCCCGGCCCGCAGAGGATGACCGCGACCGCCATGATGATTAGGGTGATCTGGTATTCGTGTCCGTCAGGCAGGAAATAGGTGAAGGTGTGCGGATGCGGCCGCGCGGTGATGGTGGCCAGCATGCCGTTGATCAGGAACGCCAGCGCACCGGCCGCGGCCACCGGGGTGAACAGCCCCAGCACCAACAGCACCCCGGCGACGAGCTCGCCGCCGGCGCTGACGTAGGCGAGGATGTCGGCGTGCTGGTAGCCGACGTCGGACAGCGAGTTCTTGAACCCGCCCACGCCCGAGCCGCCCCACCAGCCGAACAGCTTCTGCAACCCATGGGCGGCCAGCACGACACCGAGGCCGACCCGCAACACCAGCAAACCCAGATGCTGGGTTCCGCGCCGGCCGACCTCGTGCAGCCGGCCGTGGTGTTCGTCGCCGTCGATCTCGGCGGGCTCGGCGGCCGCGTGCCGGGACGACTGCGGCTGCACATAGGGCAGGGGCTCCGGCTGGTCGAGCACGTGATAACCCGTCGCCCTGGGCCCGCCCACGGCGGCGTGGTCGCCCATGTAGGGGATGACGGTGGTGGTTCCGGTCGAGGGGTTGAAGTCGCCGGGGTAACCGACGGGCGTCAGATCGTCTTCTGGGTCAACCACGCGCGCCGTCGCGGGGCGTCCCTGGGCCGGCTCCGGGGATTCGCCGGGCCGCTGCCAATGTCCGTCATTCGATTGACTGGTCACGCGTGTCAGGGTAAGGGCATTTGCCGCTGAATTGGGGATTTGAGCGGCGCTTTCGCCAGGCAATCGGTGGTTTGCCCGCCAAACCCGCCCGGATCGGCCCGGAACGGCCTTTTCCGCGGCTCGGCGGCGTCCGAAGCGGGTGGACTCCGGTCGCCGGACGGGCCGTCGCCTGAGCGCGAGACGTGTGCCGGACGCGTCACGTCAGGCGGCCAGGCGCGGGCGTGTGGCGGCGGCGGCCGCCCTGTCCGTAGCCTGTCGGTCATGCGACTACGGCGCTCGGTTCGGTGCGGCTTTGCCACGCTGTGCGCGGTGGTGCTGCTCGCGAGTGGGTGCGCACGGTTCAACGACGCCCAGTCGCAGCCCTTCACCACCAACCCGGAACTCAAGCCCCAACCCAGCTCGACGCCTCCCCCGCCGCCGCCGTTGCCGCCCACGCCGTTCCCCAAGGCGTGCCCGGCGCCGGGCGTGATGCAGGGCTGCCTGGAGAGCACCAGCGGACTGATCATGGGGCCCGACAGCAAAACCGCGCTGGTCGCCGAGCGCACCACCGGCGCCGTCAAGGAGATCTCGGTCAGCGCCGAGCCGAAGGTGAAGACCGTCATCCCGGTCGACCCGTCCGGCGACGGCGGCCTGATGGACATCGTGCTGTCGCCGACCTACACGCAAGACCGGCTGATGTACGCCTACATCAGCACGCCGTCCGACAACCGGGTGATCCGGGTGGCCGACGGCGACATCCCCAAGGACATCCTCACCGGGATTCCCAAAGGCGCCACCGGCAATACCGGAGCGCTGATCTTCACCAGCCCCACCACGCTGGTGGTCATGACGGGCGACGCGGGCAACCCCGCCGCGGCCGCCGACCCCAAATCGTTGGCGGGCAAGGTCCTTCGCATCGAGCAGCCGACCACCATCGGCCAGGCGCCGCCCACGACGGCGCTGTCCGGCGTCGGCTCCGGCGGCGGCCTGTGCATCGACCCGGTGGACGGCTCGCTCTATGTCGCCGATCGCACGCCGACGGCGGATCGCTTGCAGCGCATCACCAAGACCTCCGAGGTCTCCACGGTGTGGACCTGGCCGGACAAGCCCGGCGTGGCGGGCTGCGCGGCGATGGACGGGACCGTGCTGGTCAACCTGATCAACACCAAACTGACCGTGGCCGTGCGGCTGGCACCGGCGACGGGTGCGGTCACCGGGGAACCGGACGTGGTGCGCAAGGACACCCATGCTCACGCCTGGGCACTGCGGATGTCGCCGGACGGAAACGTCTGGGGCGCAACGGTCAACAAGACCGCCGGGGACGCCGAGAAGCTCGACGACGTGGTGTTCCCGCTGTTCCCGCAGGGTGGCGGGTTCCCGCGCAACAACGACGACAAGACCTAGCGGAAAACGACTTCCGTCAACCCTGCCCGCAGGCGGCCAGCACCAGTTCGCGCACGCGAGCCGCATCGGCCTGCCCGCGGGTGGCCTTCATCACCGCGCCGACGATCGCCCCGGCCGCGGCCACCTTGCCGCCGCGGATCTTCTCCGCCACGTCGGGATTGGCGGCCAGCGCTTCGTCGACCGCGGTCTGGGTCACCGAATCGTCGCGCACCAGTTCCAGGCCGCGTGACGTCATCACCTGCTCGGGCTCGCCCTCGCCGGCCAGCACGCCCTCCACGACCTGGCGGGCCAGCTTGTTGGAAAGCTTGCCTTCGTCGACGAGTGCGATCACCGCGGCCACCTGGGCCGGGGTGATCGCCAGTTCGTCCAATCCGACGTTCGCCTCGTTGGCCTTCTGCACCAAGAAGTTTCCCCACCAGGCGCGCGCCTGCTCGCTGGCGGCACCGTGCTTGACGGTCTGGATGACCAGTTCCACCGCGCCGGCGTTGACCAGATCGCGCATCACCTCGTCGGAAACGCCCCAATCCTGCTGAATCCTCTTGCGGGTCAGCCACGGCAGCTCCGGGATGGTCTGGCGCAGCTGCTCGACCAGTTCCCGGCTGGGCGCGACCGGTTCCAGGTCGGGTTCGGGGAAATAGCGGTAATCCTGCGCGGTCTCCTTGGCGCGGCCCGGGCTGGTGTACCCCGCTTCGTGAAAGTGCCTGGTTTCCTGGATGATCCGGCCACCGGACGCCAGGATGGCGCCCTGCCTCTGCATTTCGTAGCGCACTGCGACCTCGACGCTTTTCAGCGAGTTGACGTTCTTCGTCTCGGTGCGGGTGCCGAACTCGGTCGTTCCGGTCGGCATCAGCGACACGTTGGAATCGCAACGCATTGAACCCTGGTCCATCCGGACATCGGATACGTCCAAGGCGCGCAACAGATCTCGCAAGGCCGTGACATAGGCGCGGGCGATCTGAGGCGCTCGGGCGCCGGCGCCGACGATGGGCTTGGTCACGATCTCGATCAGCGGCACGCCGGCGCGGTTGTAGTCGAGCAGCGAGGTGGTGGCGCCGTGGATCCGGCCGGTCTCACTGCCCAGGTGGGTCAGCTTGCCGGTGTCTTCCTCCATGTGCGCGCGCTCGATCTCGACCCGCCAGGTGGTGCCGTCGTCCAACGGCGCTTCGAGGTATCCATTGATGGCTATCGGCTCGTCGTATTGGGAAATCTGATAGTTCTTCGGCATGTCCGGGTAGAAGTAGTTCTTCCGGGCGAAGCGGCACCACGGCACGATCTCGCAGTTCAGCGCAAGCCCGATCCGGATGGCCGACTCCACCGCGGTGCGGTTGAGCACCGGAAGCGAACCGGGCAGGCCGAGGCACACCGGGCATACCTGGGTGTTGGGTTCGGCGCCGAAGGCGGTGGAGCAGCCGCAGAACATCTTGGTGACGGTCGACAGCTCGACGTGCACCTCGAGACCGAGTACCGGGTCGAAATGCGCGATGACGTCGTCGTAGTCCATGAGATCGGCGCCGGCAGCAACACTCATGCCGTCGATCGTAGTGGTGACCGCGAGCGCGGCGGCGCCGGGCGAAGCGGGTCACCACCATCAGCCCAGTGGTGACCGCGAGCGCGGCGGCGCCGGGCGAAGCGGGTCACCACCATCAGCCCAGTGGTGACCGCGAGCGCGGCGGCGCCGGGCGAAGCGGGTCACCACCATCAGCCCAGTGGTGACCGCGAGCGCGGCGGCGCCGGGCGAAGCGGGTCACCACCATCAGCCCAGTGGTGACCGCGAGCGCGGCGGCGCCGGGCGAAGCGGGTCACCACCATCAGCCCAGTGGTGACCGCGAGCGCGGCGGCGCCGGGCGAAGCGGGTCACCACCATCAGCCCAGTGGTGACCGCGAGCGCGGCGGCGCCGGGCGAAGCGGGTCACCACCATCAGCCCAGTGGTGACCGCGAGCGCGGCGGCGCCGGGCGAAGCGGGTCACCACCATCAGCCCAGTGGTGACCGCGAGCGCGGCGGGACCGGGCGATCTCAGGGCCAGTGCGGCGAGCGGGGCGCCGGGATCCGGTTGCGCTCCCCGCCCCGGCCGGCGAACATGTCGGCCAGCACGGCCGCCATCTCGAGGTAGCTGCGGCGACTTTCCTTGCTCAGTCGGTCGAGCTCGATCTGCTTGCCCTCATGTATGTGGCGATCGAACGGCAGCACCACCGTCGCGGCGACGCGGGCGGACAGCCGCTCGAGTTCCCTGGCGGCCAGCAGGTCCAGCTTGGCCGGCTCGACGTGGTTGATCGCAAGTACCGTCGACCGCACCAATGGTTGATACCCGTTGTTGCCCAACCAATCCAGGGTGGTAGCGGTCTTCCGTATCGCGTCGATCGAGGTGCTGGTCACCACGACCAGCGCCCGCGCCTCGGGCAGGACCGCGTCCATCACACCCGAATTGAGCGCCTTGGCGCAGTCCACCAACACCACCGCATAGTGGTTACGCAAGAGCGAGAACGCCCTGACCACGTCGTGCCGCTCCAGCCGCCAGTCGGTGTGCGCATAGTCGGGCAATCCGAGCACTTCCAGGCCGAAGTTGTTCATGTAGGTGTGCGCCCGGACGTCCACATAATTCGTGGCCGCCTTGTCGGCGAGCAGCTCGGGCATGCCCACGGAGTTGGGACGGCCATGCCGCTCCCCCAGGTCGCCGGCGTCGATGTCGACGGCGATGATCCGGTCGTGACGCACGGCGGCGAACGTCGACCCCAGCGCCTCCACCACCGCCGTCTTGCCGACCCCGCCCTTGAGGTTGAGAACGGCAATCGGGAATGCGCCGCCCACGGCCACCCGGATGCGGTGGCGCAGGTCCTCTTTGTACTGCGCGTCTTTGCCGGGGCCAAGGTCGACACCGGTCACGCGGTGGACGACTTCGCGCCAGCTGAACCCGGAGGAGTCCTGCCGCGCCTGCTGGTCGAGCCCGTCCAGTGCCATTCCGCCCGGCAGCGGCCCCCGCCGCGGCCGCGAAGGCGCGCGCGACGCCGGGGCGGGCACGGGTGCTGGCGGGGCGGGTGCTGGCCTGATCGGCGGCCTGCGGATTGATGGATCGGCGCGCGTGGGCTGCGGCACCGTCGCGGCCGCCGGATCGGCGTCGATGCGCCGGCCGGGGGTACGCGGCGGGCGCACCGGCGGACCCGGTGGCCCCGCCGACGCCGCGGGGTGCTGAACGACTCCGCGACTCGAACCGCGGTTGCTCACCACCCCGGTATAACCGCTGGGAACCCGTCGGGAAACCACGAATTTTCCCCGACGCGTCCCTGGCAGGTCAAAGGCCGGGCAAATTCAGGCCTTGTCGGGCCGGAGTCGGGTCGGGGTCAGGCCGGAGTCACCCGCCGTTTGCCCGCCGGGGTCAGCCGAAGAAGGCGGCGGCGTCGTCGTAGCGGCTTTCGGGCACCAGCTTGAGCTGGCGCACGGCGTCGGCCAGCGCCACTCGACCGATGTCCTGCCCCTGCAGCGACACCATCTGACCGTATTCCCCCGCGTGCGCGGCGTCGGCCGCATTGACGCCGAACCGGGTGGCCAGGACCCGGTCATAGGCCGTCGGGGTCCCGCCGCGCTGGACGTGGCCCAGCACGGTCACCCGGACGTCCTTGTTGATCCGCTTCTCCACCTCGGCACCCAGTTGGGCCGCAACGCCGGTGAACTTCTCGTGACCGAACTCGTCAATTCCGCCTTCGCGCAAAGAGATCGAACCGGGAATGGGTTTGGCGCCCTCGGCCACCACACAGATGAAGTGCGAATCTCCGCGCTGGAAGCGACGTTTGACCAGCCGGCACACCTCCTCGACGTCGAAGGGCTGTTCGGGGATAAGCGTCATGTGCGCGCCGGAAGCCAGGCCGGCGTTCAGCGCGATCCAGCCGGCGTGCCTGCCCATCACCTCCACCAGCATTACCCGCTGGTGGGATTCGGCGGTGCTGTGCAGGCGGTCGATGGCCTCGGTTGCCACCGTCAGCGCGGTGTCGTGACCGAAAGTGACGTCGGTGCAATCGATGTCGTTGTCGATGGTCTTCGGCACCCCGACGACGGGAACGTTCTCCTCGGACAGCCAGTGCGCGGCGGTCAGGGTGCCTTCCCCGCCGATCGGGATGAGCACGTCGATGCCGTTGTCGTCCAGAGTCTGCTTGATCTGGTCCAGCCCGGCCCGCAACTTGTCGGGATGGACCCGAGCGGTCCCCAGCATCGTGCCGCCCTTGGCCAGCAGCCGGTCGTTGCGGTCGTCGTTCTGCAGTTGGATGCGCCGGTTCTCCAGCAACCCGCGCCACCCGTCCTGAAAGCCGACCACCGACGAGCCGTACCGGGCGTCGCAGGTGCGCACCACCGCCCGGATGACGGCGTTCAGCCCCGGGCAGTCGCCACCTCCGGTCAGAACTCCGATCCGCATGCCCTTATCTTGCCCTGCGGCGGGTCCGCCGCGCCGAGCAGACGCCTAGATCGCGCTCGGCAGCGGGCCGCGGGCAGCCTCGTAGGCGGCGCCCACCCGGTACAGCCGGTCATCGGCCAGCGCCGGCGCCATGATCTGCAGGCCGACCGGGAGGCCGTCGTCCGGCGACAGCCCCGACGGAACCGACATGCCGCAGTGGCCGGCCAGGTTCAGCGGCAGCGTGCACAGGTCGAACAGGTACATCGCCAAAGGATCGTCCACCTTCTCGCCCAGCGGGAAGGCGGTGGTCGGGGTCGCGGGCGACACGACCACGTCGACGGACTCGTACGCCTTGTCGAGGTCCCGGGCGATCAGCGTGCGCACCTTCTGCGCCTGGTTGTAATAGGCGTCGTAGTAACCGGCCGACAGCGCGTAGGTGCCGATCATGATGCGCCGCTTGACTTCCGGCCCGAAACCGGCGGCGCGCGTCAGCGCCATCACCTCCTCGGCACTGTGCGTCCCGTCGTCGCCGACGCGCAGCCCGTAGCGCATGGCGTCGAAGCGGGCCAGGTTGCTCGACACCTCCGACGGCAGGATCAGGTAGTAGGCCGCCAACGCGTATTCGAAGTGGGGGCAGCCGACTTCACTCACCTCGGCACCCAGCTCGGTCAGCCGCTCGACGGCCGCCTCGAACGAGGCGTGCACACCGGGCTGGTAGCCCTCCCCGCGCAACTGCTTGACCACCCCCACGCGCACGCCGCGCAGGTCACCGGCAGCGCCGGCTTTGGCGGCGCCGACGACGTCGGGCACCGCCGCCTCGACGGACGTGGAGTCGCGGTGGTCATGCCCGGCGATCACCTGGTGCAGCAGCGCGGTGTCCAGCACGGTGCGCGCGCACGGGCCGCCCTGGTCCAGGGACGAGGCGCAGGCCACCAGGCCGTAGCGCGACACGGTGCCGTAGGTCGGTTTGACGCCGACGGTCGCGGTCAGCGCCGCCGGCTGCCGGATGGAGCCGCCGGTGTCGGATCCGATGGCCAGCGGCGCCTGGAACGCGGCCAACGCCGCCGCGCTGCCGCCGCCGGATCCGCCGGGCACCCGGTCGAGGTTCCACGGGTTACGGGTGGGGCCGTAGGCGGAGTTCTCCGTCGACGAACCCATCGCGAACTCGTCCATGTTGGTCTTGCCCAGGATCGGGATGCCCGCGGCGCGCAACCGCGTGGTGACGGTGGCGTCGTACGGGGAACGCCAGCCCTCGAGGATCTTGGAACCGCAGGTGGTGGGCATGTCGACGGTGGTGAACACGTCTTTGAGCGCCAGCGGCACCCCCGCCAGCGCCGACGGCAGCCGCTCCCCCGCGGCCACCGCCTCGTCGACCACCGCCGCCGCCCCCAGCGCCTCGTCGGCGGCCACGTGCAGGAAGGCGTGGTACTGGTCGTCCGTCGCCGCGATCTGGTCCAGGCACGCCTGCGTGACCTCGACCGACGACAGCTCCTTGGCGGCGATCCGGGCGGCCAGGGTCGCGGCGTCGGATCGGATGACCTCGTTCACTCGCTGTCTCCCAGGATCTGCGGCACCGCGAAACGGCCGTCGGCGGCCTCGGGCGCCGCGGCCAGCGCCTCGGCCTGGGTGAGGCAGGGTGTCGGCTCGTCCGGGCGGGTGACGTTGACGTCCTTGAGCGGGTTGCCGGTCGCTTCGACGCCGGTGACGTCGACCGCCTGCACCTGGCTGACGTGGGTCAGGATGGCGTCGAGCTGACCGGCGAAGCTGTCCAGCTCGCTGTCGGTCAGCGCGAGCCGGGACAGCCGGGCCAGGTGCGCCACCTCGTCGCGGGAGATCTGAGACACGACAGGAAAGCCTAACGCGCTTGTTCGGGCGAGCGCCGGGCACTCGGCCCCGGCGAGCGTTGGCCGTCGTACCGAGCCGAAATGCCGTCGACACATGGCTGTGTCACAGTGTTGGCCGTGCCGTCCTATCTGTTGCGCATCGAGCTGGTCGACCGCCCGGGCAGCCTGGGCTCGCTGGCGGTGGCGCTCGGCTCCGCGGGCGCCGACATCTTGTCGCTCGACGTGGTGGAGCGCAGCTCGGGCTACGCGATCGACGACCTGGTGATCGAGTTGCCGCCGGGGGCGATGCCGGACACGCTGATCACCGCCGCGGAGTCGCTCTCGGGTGTGCGGGTGGAGAGCGTGCGTCCGCACACCGGGTTGCTGGAGGCGCATCGGGAGCTGGAGCTGCTCGACCACGTCGCCGCGGCCGTCGACAAGTCGTCGCGGTTGCAGGCCCTGGCCAACGAGGCGCCCCGGGTGCTGCGCGTCAGCTGGTGCTCGGTGCTGCGTAGTGCGGGCGATCGGGTGGAGCGCCTGGCCGTCAGCGCGGGTGCGCCCGAGACGCCGGCGGCTTCCGCCCCGTGGCTGCCCATCGACCGCGCCGCGACGCTGGACAGCTCCGGCGACTGGGTGCCGCAGGCGTGGCGCGACATGGACACCACGATGGTCGCCGCGCCGCTGGGCGATCCGCACATGGCGGTGGTGCTAGGGCGACCGGGCCCCGAATTCCGGCCCTCGGAGGTGGCTCGCCTGGGCTATCTGGCCGGGATCGTGGCCACCATGCTGCGCTAGCTAACGCGCCGGCGACGCGACCACCGGGTCGTCGTCCTCCCACAGCAGCAGCTGCCGAACCGCCGGACGCGGTCCGTACGGCCGCAGCATCGTGCTGGCGGGGCGCGGGCGCACCCGTTGGGGCCACCAGAACCACCGACCCAGAATCCGTGCGACGGAAGGCGTCATGAACGACCGCACGATCAGCGTGTCGAACAGCAAGCCGAGGCCGATGGTGGTGCCGATCTGACCGAGCACCTGGAAACCGCTGAACACGAACGCACACATGGTGACGGCGAAGACGATGCCGGCCGAGGTGACCACCGATCCGGAGCCGGCCATCGCCCGGATGATGCCGGTGTTCAGGCCGGCATGAATTTCTTCCTTGAACCGCGAGATCAACAGGAGGTTGTAGTCGGATCCGACCGCCAACAACAGGATCACGGCAAGCGCGAGCACGACCCAATACAACTGGATCCCGAAGAGGTACTGCCACACCAGAACTGACAACCCGAACGAGGCGCCCAGCGACAGGGCGACCGTGCCCACGATGACGAGCGCGGCGATCAGGCTGCGCGTGATGATCATCATGATCAGCAGAATGAGGCTCAGCGCCGCGAACGCCACGATCATCAGGTCATACTTGGCGCCGTCCTGGATGTCCTTGTACGTCGAGGCGGTCCCGCCGAGATAGACCCCCGCGCCCGCCATCGGCGTGCCCTTCAGGGCCTCGTGCGCGGCCTTGGCCATCGGGTCGATGTGCGAAATGCCCTCGGGGGTCGCGGGATCGCCTTCGTGCGTGACGATCATGCGGGCGGCCTTGCCGTCGGGCGAGAGGAACAGTTTGAGCCCGCGCTTGAAGTCGGGGTTGTTGAAGACCTCGGGCGGCAGGTAGAACGTGTCGTCGTTCTTGGCGGCGTCGAAGGCCCGTCCCAGAGCCGTCGCGTTGTCGATCGCGGCCGCGGTCTGGGCGTAAATGCCCGACAGCGTGGCGTAATTGGCCAGCGTCAGATCCCGATTGGTCTGCTGGCTGTCGATCTGCGGTGGTATCAGCTCCACCAGTTTCGGCTGCAGCGCGTCGAGCTTGTCGAGCGAAGCCGTGAGGCTTTCGAACTTCTCTGTGAGCTGGTCGATGCCGTCGAGCGCGTCGAAGAGTGATCGGAACGCGAAGCAGACGGGGATGTCGTAACAGTGCCTCTCCCAATAGAAGTAGCTGCGGATGGGCCGGAAGAAGTCGTCGAAGTTCGCGATCTTGTCGCGCAGATCCTGGATCGTACCGAGCGTGTCGTGGAAACTCTGCGTCTCGTCGTGGGTGGTGCCGGCGAGCTGCTGCTGCAACACGTACTGCTGTTTCAGGATGTTGATGGTCTTGTTCAGTTCGTTGGCCTGCTTGAGGGCATCCTCGGCCCGATCTCGTTGGTAGGTCAGGTTTTCCTGCTGCGCCGCGCTGGAATTGCTGACCACGAACGCGAGCGAGCTGTGAACGAGCGGGGTGCCCAGTGGACGGGTGATCGTCTGCACCTGCGCCACGCCGGGAACGTGAAACACCGCCTTGGCCACCTTGTCCAGGACGAGCATGCTTTCCGGGTTACGCATGTCGTGATCGGTTTCGACCATCAACAACTCGGGCTCCAGCCGGGCCCGCGAGAAATGCTTCTCCGCGGCGGTGTAGCCGACATTGGCCGGCGCGCTGGCGGGCATGTAGGGACGGGTGTCATAACTGGTCTTGTACCCGGGTAAAGCTATGAGTCCGACCAGGGCCAGCGCGCAGGCCGCCGCGAGTACCGCGCCCGGCCAGCGGACGATGGCGGTGCCGATCCGCCGCCAGCCGCGGGTTCGGATCGCCCGCTTGGGGTCGAAGATGCCCACCTTGGCGCCCAAGGTGAGGATCGCGGGCCCCAGGGTGAGCGCGGCGAAAAGCGCGACGAGGATGCCCAACGCGGCGGGAATGCCCAGGCTCTGGAAGTACGGCAGCCGGGTGAAGCTCAGGCAGGCGACCGCGCCGGCCACGGTGAGCCCGGAGCCCAAGACGATGTGCGTCGTGCCGTGATACATGGTGTAGAAAGCTCTTTCGCGATCCTCGCCGGTTCCGCGCGCTTCCTGGTAGCGGCCCACGAAAAATATCGCGTAGTCGGTACCCGCGGCGATCACCAACAGCGTCAACAGGTTCGTCGCGTAGGTCGACAACCCGATGACGCCGGCATTTCCGAGAAACGCGACGAGGCCGCGCGCGGCCGACATCTCGATCAGGACCGTGGCTAGGACCAGCAGGGTGGTGAGCACGGAGCGGTAGACGAAGAACAGCATCAGCGCGATCACGCCGACGGTGATCGTGGTGACCTTCGCGGTCCCCTTACTGCCGACGTCGAACTGATCGGAGATCAGTGGCGCCGCGCCGGTCACATAGGCCTTGACGCCGGGCGGTGGCTTCATACGCTCGACGATGTCGCGGATGGCGCCTACGCCCTCGTTGGCCAGCGCGGAACCCTGATTACCGGCGAGATTCACCTGAACGTAAGCGGCCTTGCCGTCGCTGCTCTGCGACCCTGCCGCGGTGAGGGTGTCGCCCCAGTAGTCCTGAACGTGCTCGACGTGCTTCTTGTCCTGCTCGAGCCTGCGAACCATCTCGTCGTAGAACTTGTGCGCGTCCGCGCCGAGTGGCTTGTCGCCTTCCAGTACGACCATGGCCGAGCTGTCGGTGTCGAACTCTCCGAACTTCTCACCGATCCGCTTGATTGCCTTGAGCGACGGGGCGTCGGGCGAGTTCAGGGCCACATTGTGTGTCTTCCCAACCTCTTCCAACTGCGGCACCGCGATGTTGGTGACTGCGGCCAGCCCCACCCAGAACAGCAGGATCGGCAACGCGAGCCGGCGGATGGTGCGGGGGACAACGGCCCGCGGCTGTTCGTGGTTGCTCATCCGGATTTGTCCAGACAGAAGGTGTAGGCGTCGACTTTGTTCACGGTGCGTTGGTCTTTCACTTCGCCGTTGACGGTGATGCGGCAGCCGAGGCTATCCCCGTTGCCCTGCGCGACGACGTTGCCGAGGACCGCCGGCTCCGTCGTGGTGATCGTGAACGACCACGGCAGCGGGGCATCCTTGACTTGCTGCGGCTGGGCGTTGACATCAAGGTAGTTGATGGTCGCGGTTGCGCCGGGCCTGCCGAAGACCTCGAGCACCACCCGTTTGGGGTTGAACGGAACGATTTCGTTGGCCAGGCCGCTGTTGGCCGAGGCGTTGTTGTGTGAGCCGAAGATTCCGTGCAGGCGGTAGATGGCGAATCCGGCGAGCACGATGACCAGCACCGCGACCAGCGCCATCCACCCTCGCTTGACGAGGGAGGCCACCGAAAACCCCTTCACCCGTTCACCTTTCGATCATCGGGCGACACGAAACCCCCGGCACGAGGGGTCCGCCGACCGGTCGGGCATGATCGACAGCTATGACAGTACGGTACGGGACCGTACTGTACAAGAGACGCGCGCGTACACATTCAACGAAAGACGGCTTGCCCGTGGGTGACCGCGCCGTTACCCGATGGTTCTGGTCAGACCCGGGATGAGGAAACCGTCGACCAGCGCTTGCACGGTGCGACGGGTGGGCGGCCGGTCCGGCATGATGGACCGGAAGATGAGGTAGCCGGGCAACAGGTCCCAGAGTTCGTCGGTGACGGCGCCCGGGTGGATTTCGCCGCGGTCCACCGCTTGGTTCAAGACGTGCTGGATCAACGCCTTGCGCTGGTCGAGGAACTGACGCTGCATGGCCTCGTTGAGTGCGGGGAGGCGCGACACCTCGACCATCACCGCACGGATCGTGCTCGCATGCCGGCCGCCCTCCTGGCAGATCGTCTCCCCCAGTCGCAGCAGATCGCCGCGCAACGTACCCGTGTTCGGCGGCACCGCCACCTGGCGGACACCCTCGATGAAGGCGGCCAACACCAGCTCGGCCTTGGAGGGCCAGCGCCGGTACACCGTGGCCTTGCTGGCGCGAGCGGCACCGGCGACCGCGTCCACGGTCAGCTGGTCATAGCCGTGCTCCTGCAACAGGCGCAGGGTCACCGCCAGAATTTCGGCCTCCCGCGGCGACCACGGTGACGCCGGTGCGCACGGGTCCGCCATCTGGGTCATAGCGCCCACGATAGAGCCGCTTGGGCGGTGCGGCCCAAATTTCGGGTCAGGTCGTGATCGCCTAGTCCGCCGGAGCTTCCGGCGGCCCCTCGGCCAACAGCTTCCGGAAACCGTCCTCGTCGAGGACCGCAACGCCGAGCTCGACGGCCTTGTCGTACTTGGAACCCGGCGCATCGCCGGCGACGACGTAGTCGGTCTTCTTCGACACCGAACCGGCGGCCTTGCCGCCGCGCGCGATGATCGCCTCCTTGGCGTCGTCGCGCGAAAAGCCCGCCAGCGAACCGGTGACGACCACGGTGAGCCCTTCCAGCGTGCGGGCAACGCTGGCGTCGCGCTCGTCGGCCATCCGCACCCCCGCGGCCCGCCATTTGTCGACGATCGCGCGGTGCCAGTCGACGGTGAACCACTCGGTGAGCGCGGCGGCGATCGTCGGCCCGACGCCTTCGACCGCGGCCAGCCGCTCGGTCGATGCCGACATGATCGCGTCCAGGCTGCCGAATTCGGTGGCCAGGGCGCGCGCGGCGGTCGGTCCGACATGCCGGATCGACAGCGCCACCAGGACGCGCCACAGTGCCACCGTCTTGGCCTTGTCCAGGTTGTCGAGCAGTCGCCTGCCGTTGGCGGACAGCGCGCCGGCCTTGGTCCGGAAGAGCTCGGTGCGCAGCAGGTCGTCCTCGGTGAGGGTGAACAGGTCGCCCTCATCGGCGATCACCCCCGCCTTCAACAGTGCGGTGGCCGCCTCGTAACCCAGCCCCTCGATGTCGAGCGCCCCGCGCCCGGCGACGTGAAAGACGCGCTCGCGCAACTGCGCCGGGCAGGACCGGGCATTGGGACAGCGGATGTCGGCGTCACCCTCCTTGGCGGGGGCCAGCGGGGTACCGCATTCGGGACACGTTGTGGGCATGACGAATTCGCGTTCGGACCCGTCCCTGAGGTCGACGACGGGACCCAGCACCTCGGGGATCACGTCGCCGGCCTTGCGGATCATCACCGTGTCGCCGATCAGCACGCCCTTGCGCTTGACCTCGCTGGCGTTGTGCAGCGTGGCCAGCCCCACCGTCGACCCCGCCACCTTCACCGGCGTCATGAAGGCGAAGGGCGTGACGCGACCGGTGCGCCCGACGTTGACCCGGATGTCGAGCAATTTGGTCTGCGCCTCCTGTGGCGGGTACTTGTAGGCGACGGCCCAGCGCGGCGCCCGCGACGTCGTCCCCAGCCGGCGCTGCAGCGAGAAGTCGTCGACTTTGACTACGACGCCGTCGATTTCGTGATCAATCTCGTAGCGGTGCTCGCCCCAGTAGCCGATCCGGTCCTCCACCGCGGCAAGGCCACACACCCGCGCGGTCTGTTCGGCCACGGGCAGACCCCAGGCCTTAAGGGCCGTGTAGGCCTCGTGCAGCGTCTTGGGCGCGAACCCGTCGGTGCGGCCGATGCCGTGGCAGATCATCCGCAGCTTGCGCCGGGCGGTGACCGCCGGGTTCTTCTGACGGAGCGAACCGGCCGCGCTGTTACGCGGATTGGCGAACGGCGCCTTGCCGTCCTCGACCAGGCTGGCGTTGAGCGCCTCGAAATCGGCGAGCATGAAGAAGACCTCGCCACGCACCTCCAGCACGGTAGGAATCGGCAAATCCGCAGTGGCGGTGAGCCGCTCGGGCACATCGTCGATGGTGCGCGCGTTGAGCGTCACGTCCTCGCCGACCCGGCCGTCGCCCCGGGTGGCGGCGCGTTCCAGCCGGCCGTCGCGGTACACCAGCGACAACGCCACCCCGTCGATCTTGAGTTCACACAGGTAGTGGGGATCGCGGCCGATCTCGGTCTCGACGCGGTTACTCCAAGCGACCAACTCGTCGCGGTCGAAGACGTCGTCGAGGCTCAGCATCCGCTCCAGGTGCTCGGCCTCGGTGAAGTCGGTCGCGAAGCCGGCGCCACCGACCAACTGGGTCGGGGAATCGGGGACACGCAGCTCCGGATACCGTTCCTCGAGCGCCAGAAGCTCGTTGAACATCCTGTCGAATTCGGCGTCGGAGACGATCGGCGCGTCCTTGATGTAGTAGCGGAACTGGTGTTCGCGGACTTCGCCGGCCAGTTCCTGCCACTGCCGCCGCACCTCGGGCGACACCGGATCAGCTTCTGCTGAGCTCACCCTCGCAGGCTATCCGAGCGCGGCGACACCCGGACTCAGTCCTCCACGTATGCCCGCAGCCGGTCCACCGCCGCATCCCACCGACGCGACAAGGCGGTGAGGTAGTCACTGGCCTGGGCCAAGGGGGCTGTCCGCACCGCCCAGACTCGCTCGCGACCGCGCCTGCTGCTGGTCACCAAACCCGCCGATTCCAGCAGCTGCAGGTGCTTGCTGGCAGCCTGGCGGCTGACGGGTATGACGCTGGTGAGCTGTGACGTCGAGCTCGGGCCAAGATCGCAGAGCCGCACGATGATGCGCAGCCGGTTCGGGTCACCGAGCGCGTCGAAGAGCGGCGCGCCCACCGCGACGCGCCCGCTCATTCGCGGGCTTCTTGCAGATACCTGCGCACCAGATCCGTCTGGATCGCCCACCCCTCGGAGTTGGCCTCGAAGGAGGAAGGGCGGCGCGCTTCGGGAATGTCCTCGAATCCGGACTCGGTAATGGTGAGCAGCACGCCGTCGGGCGTTTCCGACAGCGTGAACTCGACCAGCGTGGTCGGCTCCTGGCCGTAGTCGGCGTCCGGGTCGACGGCGAAGGGGTGCCACCGATAGGCGAACCGCCGCTGCGGCTCGACGGCGACGATGTGCCAGGTGCTTTCTACTCCGGTGTGTGGCTCCTGCCGACTGGCGACCTCGTCGTCGACCGTTGTCGGATGGATCACCGCGCCGACCGAAGTCCCGGCGACGAACGGCCCGTCGAAGCGGACTCCGAACCAGCGGCCAAACTCGTCGGCGTCGCTGATGGCCCGCCATACCCGCTCCAACGGCGCGTGCAGCAATACGCGCTTCTCAATCCTCATATGCAACCTCCCGGTTGCATATGAGTCCACCACGGCACCACGAAAAGCGCAACTATTTGGTTGCCTATCAGATGGCGTCCGGGTCCCCCGCGAATGCCTCGGCCGCCTCACGGGCCAGCCCGATCGCCAGGCGGGCCCATTCCGGCGTCGCGCCGGCCAGGCCACACGCCGGGGTGACGCCGATGCGGTCGCGCAGCGCCGAGCGCCCGAAGCCAAGGCGATCGGTCACCCCGACCAGGGCGGCCGCCACCTCTTCGGCCGACGGGCACCGCTCCGGAGCGCTGCTGGGCACCACCCCCAGCATGATCGTGCGGCCCGATTCGACGAACCCGGCCATACCGTCGAGATCCGCCGCCACCAAGGTGCTCGCATCCACCGACACCGCACCGATTTGGCTGCCCTGCAACATCTTCCACGGCAACTCCGCGGCACAGCTGTGCAACACCGCCGCGCCTCCCACCGTGGCGACGCAGTCGTCGAGCAGGGCTAAGGCCACCGCTTCGTCCAGCGGCGCCACCGGGCTCAGCGCCGTCACACCGGTCAGCCGCCCGCCCAACGCGTTCGGCAGCGACGGCTCGTCGAACTGCACCACCACCGGCGTCTCGAGCCGGCGCGCCAGCGCCGCGCGGTGGGCGGCGACGCCTTCGGCCAGCGACGCCGCCAGATCGCGCACGGCGCCGGGGTCGGTGATCGCCCGATGGCCGTTGGCCAGCTCCAGCTCGGCCGACAGGGTGATCGGCCCGGGAGCCTGCACCTTGACCACGCGGTCGCCACCACGCAGGCCGGCCACCTCCCAGGCCTCTTCCAACGCGTCCATGTCCTCCTCGAGGAGACTGGCGGCGCGGCGGGTGACCGCACCCGGCCGCGCGGCGACCCGATAGCCGCGCGGCACGGTGTCGATGGCCACGTCGATCAGCAGCGCGCCGGCCCGTCCGAGCATGTCGGCGCCCACTCCGCGGGCCGGCAGCTCGACGATGTGCGACAACGCGTCGGCCAACTCACCGACGACGACCTCGGCGGCCTCCCGCGGCTTGATGCCGGGCCACGACCCGATGCCGCTGGCCCTCGCGAAGGGGTGCGGGATAACACTCACCCGCCCAACCGTATTCGACCTGACCCGCCACGCCGTTGACCAGGGGTGTCTGTCGCGCCACCGCACGGGTAGGTTCAACCGCGAGAAGGGTACGAAACGTGTCGCGGATGGCGAGATGGGCGCGGCCGCTGCTGCTGTGGGCGGTAGTGGTGCTGGCTGCCGCGTGCACCCGGGTGGTGGACGGCGCCGCGGTGGCGGGATTCGGTTCCCCCCGCAGGGCGGTGCAGGGGGTGAACGTCGACACGATCCTCTTGGACCAGTCGCGGATGCGCGCGATCACCGGCGCCGGGGAGCACCTGACGATCATCCCGTCCATGGACGGCACCAGGCCGGTGGACATCGACGCCCTCGCCGACACCACGCCGCGCGAATGCCGGTTCATCTACGCCGAGACCGCCACGTTCGGCCCGGATGTCGAGGAGTTCCACAAGACGACGTTCCAGGACCCGCCCGATGGGGCGCTGATCTCCGAGGGCGCCGCGGCCTACCGGGACGTCGACACCGCACGGCGCGCCTTCGGCGCCTTGGTGACCACGGTCGGGGATTGCGCCGACGGCTCGGGTGGCCAGCAATACGTCGGCGACTGGAAGGCCGACGCCGGCTCGCTGCATCTGCGGCCCGGTGGCTGCGGCCGCGACTACCGGCTGCGGTCGGTGGCCATCCTGGAGGTCACGTTCTGCGGCTTTGCGCAATCGGTGTCCGACATCGTGATGACGAACATCGTCGCGAACGTACCGGCTTAGCGTGCGGTAGCGGCGATGGTGGCGCTGCCGAGCACTTCGTCACCGTCCGGGTCCGGGCGGTACAGCACCAGCGTCTGGCCCGGAGCGACGCCGCGCAGCGGGACGCGCAACCGCACGACCAGCTCGTCGCCGACCAATTCCGCTACCGCGTCGGCGGTTTCACCGTGTGCCCGGACCTGGACCGCGCACTCGACGGGGCCCGATGGCGGCCGTCCCCCGGTGAAGACCGGCTCGCGCCCGCGCAACTCACGCACCTCGAGGTCGGCCGCCTCTCCCACCCGTACGGTCGCGGTGTCGGCGTCGATCGCCGTCACGTAGCGCGGGCCGCCGTCGGGGCCAGGGCCGGCGATGCCCAGGCCCTTGCGCTGGCCGATGGTGAAACCGTGCACGCCGTCGTGCTCGGCGAGCACCGTGCCGTCAGCGCCGACGACGGCGCCGCGCCGGACCGCGATGCGCTCGCCGAGGAAGGCTCGGGTATTCCCCGAGGGAATGAAACAGATGTCGTGGCTGTCGGGTTTCTCCGCGACCGCGAGGCCGCGGCGGGCCGCTTCGGCACGAATCTGCGCCTTGGGGGTGTCACCGATGGGGAACGTGGCGTGGCGCAGCTGCTCGGCGGTCAGCACGGCGAGCACGTAGGACTGGTCCTTGTCGTGGTCAACCGCGCGGCGGAGCCGCCCACCGGACAGCCTGGCGTAGTGGCCGGTGGCCACGGTGTCGAAGCCCAGCGCAACCGCTTTCGCCGACAGGGCGGAGAACTTGATCCGCTGATTGCACCGCACGCACGGGTTGGGCGTTTCGCCGCGCGCGTAGGAGGACACGAAATCGTCGATCACGTCGGCTTGGAACCGCTCGGCGAAATCCCAGACGTAGAAAGGGATTCCGAGCACATCGGCGACGCGGCTCGCGTCCGAGGCATCTTCTTTCGAGCAGCACCCGCGCGAACCCGTCCGCAGCGTGCCGGGCGTGGCCGACAACGCCAGATGCACGCCGACCACGTCGTGTCCGGCGTCGACCATGCGGGCGGCGGCGACCGACGAGTCGACGCCGCCACTCATCGCGGCGAGGACCTTCACTTAGGGAGCCCCCGCGGCGGCCAGTGCGGCGCGGCGGGCGCGGTCCACCGCCGCGGGCAGCACCTGCAACACCGCATCCACATCGTCGTCGACGCTGGTGTGACCCAAGGACATCCGCAAGGATCCGCGGGCGCTGGTGGGGTCTGCACCCATCGCGAGCAGCACGTGCGACGGCTGCGCGACGCCCGCGGTGCACGCCGACCCGGTCGAGCATTCGATGCCGTTGGCGTCCAACAACATCAACAACGCATCGCCTTCGCAGCCAGGGAACGTGAAGTGTGCATTGCCGGGCAACCGCTGGGGGTACCTCCCGCTTGCGGGGGACGGGTCGCGGGCGCCGTTGAGGCTGACGTCGTCGATGCCCGCGAGCACCCCGTCGATCAGCCGGTCACGCAACGCCCGGAGCCGCGCGCTGTTCGCCTCGATGCCGTCCACCGCGATCCGGGCCGCGGCCGCCATGCCGACCGCACCGGCGACGTCGGCGGTGCCGGAACGGATGTCACGCTCTTGTCCGCCACCGTGCGCCAGCGGCACACACGCCACGTCGCGGCGCACCAGCAGCGCGCCCACCCCGGGAGGACCACCGAACTTGTGCGCGGCAACGCTCATCGCCGAGAGCCCGCTGGCGGCGAAGTCCACCGGCAACTGCCCCACCGCCTGCACGGCGTCGCTGTGCATCGGAACCCCGAACTCGGCCGCGACGGCGGCGAGGTCGGCGGCCGGCATGACGGTGCCGACCTCGTTGTTGGCCCACATCACCGACACCAGCGCGACATCGTCGTGGCTGCGCAGCGCCTCGCGCAGCGCGGTGGCCGAGACCGAACCGTCGGCGGCGGTCGGCAACCAGGTCACCTCGGCGCCCTCGTGTTCGACGAGCCAGTTGACCGAGTCCAGCACGGCGTGGTGTTCGACCTCGCTGGTGATGATGCGGCGGTGGCGCGGTTCGGCGTCGCGGCGGGCCCAGTAGATGCCCTTGACCGCCAGATTGTCGCTTTCAGTGCCGCCCGCGGTGAAGATGACCTCCGACGGGCGGGCGCCCAGCCGGTCGGCGATGAGCTCGCGGGATTCCTCGATGCGCCGCCGCGCCGTCCGGCCGCTGGTGTGCAGCGAGGAGGCGTTGCCGACGGTGCCGAGCACCGCCGCCATCGCCTCGACGGCGGCGGGGTGCATCGGCGTGGTAGCGGCGTGATCGAGGTAGACCATGACGCGACCCACGATACCGGCAGGTGAAAGTTCCACCGGGCCTACTGGCGATCGCAAGCGCGGCGTTGCCGGGCGCTGCGGGTCGCCACCGTTTGGCTAGTGGCGATCGCAAGCGCGGCGTTGCCGGGCGCTGCGGGTCGCCACCATTTGGCTAAGAGGCCAGCAGCACGCGTCCGCGCCGGGCGGGCCGGGCGGCTGTGCCGCCCACCACCGACTGGCAGCGGCTCGCCAGCGCTCGCCGATCCGTCCCCGGGAGCTGCAGGGATTCGACGTGCACCCGCGCCAGCGTGCGTCGCACGGTCAGCAGCCGGCGGATGGATCCGACCAGGGTCTCGTCGCCGACGAAGGCCGGCACGGTCGAGACGCTGCCGTCGACGTGGTGGTAGGTCAGCCGAAGTGGCTGCACCGGACGGCCGGCGTCGATCGCGGCCTGGAACATCGCGGGATAGAACGCCCCGCCGTCCCGACCGCACCAGGTGGTGCCCTCCGGGAAGCACACGACGGTCTGGCCGCCGCTCAGCCGGCGGGCGACGGTGTCGACCACCGCGGGCAACAACCGCAGACTGGACCGCTCGATCGGGATGATCTTCAGGATGCGGGCCACGATGCCCGTTGCGGGCCCGGTGAACATATCGGCCCGGGCGACGAACGACCCCGGCAACACCGAGCCGATGGCGAAGACGTCGAGCCAGGACATGTGCGGGCTGACCACCAGAACCCCGCGCAGGTTGCGAATCGGGCTACCGGTCACCGTGATCCGGATGCCGAAGCAGCGCAACACCATCCGGCAGTAGATGCGCTGCACGCGCGTGCGGCCGGGCAGCGGCACCGCCAGCAGCGCCACCCCCGGCGCCAGCAGCAGGGCCAGCATGACGCGAAGCGTGACCCGCAGCGCCACCAGAAGCCTCGATGACGCGGTCACGTCGCAGAGACCCACACAACCGGCGTCACACGTCGCGCGCGGCAGCCAGGGGTGCCCGGTGCGGGCGGGCGCGTTCATCGGTCGCCGCCGGCCATCTGCGAGGCCGCCGACACCGACCGCAGCCGCTTGAGATATCGGGTATCGGCGCGCCCTTTGTCGAGCAGGACGCAGAAATCGCCAACCCCGAAGGCGGGGTCGTGCGCGGGCTCACCGCACACCTGCGCGCCCAGCCGCAGGTAACCGCGCATCAGCGCCGGGACCGACGGGCGAGCGGGCGCCGGGATGTCGTCGAGCGCCTTGCCGTCCACGACCACCGGCCGGTGCGGGCGCACCCGGTACTGCGCCGGTGCGGCGTGGCGGTCCAGGATGAAGTCGCGGACGCCCCGCAGCTGGCGGCCCGGAACCCGATTCTCCGGGTCGTCGGCGTCCCCGCAGACCGGCACCGACACGCAGCCGGTCACGTAGTCGTAGCCGTAGCGGTCGAGGTAGGCCAGGATGCCGGCCCACATGAGCAGCACGACGCCGCCGTTGCGGTGGCCCTCGCGCACCACCGCGCGTCCCATCTCCACCAGCGACGGCCTGATCGGGTCGAAAGCGCGGATGTCGAACTCCGTCGCGGTGTAGAGGCCCCCGGCCGCGATCGCGCCCGCCGGCGCCAGCATCCGGTAGCAACCCACCAGTTCGCCGGTGCTGTCGTCGCGGACCAGGAGGTGGTCGCAGTGCTCGTCGAACCTGTCGACATCCCGTCGTTCGCCGTCGTTCGTCGGCAGTGCAAAGCCGGGCGTGGTGGAAAAGACTTCATACCGTAGCCGCTGCGCCGCCTCGATCATGCTGGCGTCGGTGGACAGCAGGAGCGAGTAGTGCGGCCCGGCGGCCGACGCCGCCGTCGCGCCTTCGGCCTTGTCGCTGGGAATCAGGACAGAAGCAATGCTCATGTCAACCAACGTTGCGTAGCCGATGAGCGAGTCGGCATCGTGGCTGTGACGTGTCCGTGCACGTCAGGTGACGAAATGTGGTCGCGAGAGCGGGCTGACCCGGGCTCCCCCTCCAGAGCCCGGGTCAGGAAGTCCGCAGTGGCGCGCTCCAGCGGACGCGTGTGCCGCCGCCGGGCGGACTGGTGATCGCGCAGTCACCGCCGAGGTCTTTGGCACGGCGGGCGATGTCGTCCAGACCATCGGCGCGGTGGCCATTGGCGGGAATCCCGCACCCGTCGTCGGTGATCTCGAGCAGCAGCTCGTCGGTGAGGGTGACCTCGACGGCGATGGCCCCGGCCCCCGAGTGCCGCACAGCGTTGCTGAGCGCCTCGTTGACGACGGCTTCGGCGTGTTCGGCGAGTTCGTCGCTCACCGCGGTCATCGTCCCCGCCATGCGCAGCGTCGTCCCCTGATTGTCGTCGTCGGCGAGGCGCGCGATCGCGTCTTGGACGCGCTCGGCGAGCGTGCGCCGCCGGGCCTGCGGGCGCTGGAGATCGAAGACGGTGCGCCGGATGTCGTCGATGACGTTCTGCAACTCGTTGACGGATCTGGTCAGCCGCGAAGCGAGTTGCGGTGAACGAAGCCGGGCCACGACGCCCTGCAGGTCCATCCCGACGGTGAAGACGCGGCTGATCACCTGGTCGTGCAGATCGCGGGCGATGCGTTCCCGGTCGACCAGCACGCTCAACTCCCGCGCGTTCCGCCGTTCGGTCGCCAGCGTGAGGGCGATCGCCGCGTGGTCGGCGAAGTCGCGAACCAGGTCGAGATGCGTTTCGTCGAAGGGCTCCGCATCGGTGTTACGGGCCACCACGATCACGCCCAACGTCTGCTGGTCGGATCTGAGCGGCATCAGGATCGCGGGTCGCTCGCCTACGTCGGTGAACGCCGGGATGGGACGCCGAAATGTCTCGGTGAGCAGCGGCCAGCCGGCCCGAAACACCTCGCCGGTGGTGGACCCGTCGATCGGGATCTCTTGCCCCAGAACCTGATCCGCGTGCAGGCCGACCGCCGCGGACACGACGAGGCGGTCGTCGTTGGGCCGGTCGGGGTCGGTCGGAACGAGGACGATCGCCTGCTCGGCGTCCGTCAGCTCGGCGGCGCGCTCGACGATCAGTTGCAGAGGTTGCACGCCGGGGCCCGACTCGGACAGCAGGGCGTTGCTGATCTCGCGGCTGGCGTCGGTCCACCGGGCGCCCGCGCGGACCCGGTCGAACAAGCGGGCATTGTCGATGGCCACCGATGCCGCCGACGCGAGCGCCCGGACGGTGACCTCGTCGGCCTCGCAGAAGCAGCGGCCGGGCCGGTCGTCGGTGACGTAGAGGCTGCCGAACACCACGCCGCGGATGATGATGGGCATGCCGAGGAACGCCCGCATCGGCGGGTGGTGCTCCGGGAACCCCACGGCCGTCGAATGGTCGGACAGCTCGGCCACGCGCAACGGCTCTGTACGGTCGCGCAGGGCACCAAGCAGCCCTTTGCCCACCGGCAGATGACCGACCCGCCGCACGGTATCCGCGGCCATCCCACTGTGTACGAAGGACGCCAGAGTTCCCTCGGGCCCCCACACCCCGATGGCGCCGTAGCGGGCACCGGTCATGCCTATCGCGGCGGCCACGATGCGGTGCAGTATCGCGTCGAGCTCGAGATCGGAGCCGATCTCGATCGCTACCTGGAGCAGCTGCGCCATCTGCTGGCGTTCGGCGGCCAATTCGTCGAGCTGCTCATGCATCCGGCTCAGAAAGTCCGGGCGGCGGAGCCCAAAAGCCGATCCACACTCGTCTTCGCGCATCTCCCGACTTTCTTCAGACCGATGCCCGGTGCCAGGTAGTGGAGGCGAACCCCGGATGCGAAAATGTTTGCTGACGAGCGGAATTACCGTTGGGGTTCAGCCTTGATCTGCCGGTAGAGGTCACCTTACCAGCGCAAAGCCGTCACGGCGCAGATGTTGCTGAGCGTTACAGTTAGGCGTAACATGCCGTTATGGTCGCTGGCCGGTTGCACTGCTGGGAATGTGGCACGGCGTTTCATGGCCGGGCCGACGCGCGCTATTGCAGCGGGGCGTGCCGGCAGAAATCGCACCGCGCCCGCGTCCGGCGCCGCGCCGCCGACCAAGCGGTGACCCCGCCCCCGCTGGGAAACGTCATCGCGCAGGCACGAGAAACGCGCGAATCGGCCCGCGTCGTCCGGCAACGCGCCCAGGATGCGCGACGCTCGGCATCGAAAACCCGTGCGGCACTGGCGCTCTCGAGCGGCAGCCAGGGTCCCGGCGAGCGGGCTGCGCGTCGGCGACCGACGTCCGATTGAACGGCTTTCCAACTCTGCGGTCCGGATGCCCTCGGGCGGAAGACATTTCGGGTTCACCGAACCGGCCTGGGGTGTGACCTCGCATCGACGCGACGCTGACCGGGCGCGGTAGTCGGCTTCAGGACCACTTCCCGACTCTGGAATTTGATAGCGCCCGCGCTATCAAATTCCAGCAGCCAGTACCCGCTGCGGACACAGTCCCAAGCCTCGAGACGCAAGAGCCCCCGGCGCCGCGGCGCCGGGGGCTCCCAAGCCGAGGAACTCAGCCCTTGCGTGCCTTGATGGCGTCGGTCAGCTGCGGGGCGACCTTGAACAGGTCGCCCACCACGCCGTAGTCGGCGATCTCGAAGATGGGCGCCTCTTCGTCCTTGTTGACCGCGACGATGGTCTTCGAGGTCTGCATGCCCGCGCGGTGCTGGATGGCCCCGGAAATCCCCAACGCGATGTAGAGCTGGGGCGACACCGTCTTGCCGGTCTGACCGACCTGGAACTGGCCCGGGTAGTAACCGGAGTCGACCGCGGCGCGCGACGCACCGACGGCGGCGCCCAGCGAGTCGGCCAGCGCCTCGACCACGCTGAAGTTCTCCGCGCTGCCCACGCCGCGGCCACCGGACACCACGATCGAGGCCTCGGTGAGCTCCGGCCGGTCACCGGCGACCGCCGGCTCACGGGCCGTGATCTTGGTGGCGTTCTCGGCGGGCGCCGGTACCTCGACGGTGACCTGCTCGCCGGCACCGGCCTGCGGCTCGGCGTCGATGGCGCCGCCGCGGACCGTGATGACCGGGGTGTCGCCGTTGGCCTGCGACTCGACGGTGAACGCGCCACCAAAGATGGAGTGCACCGCCTTGTTGCCCTCCTGGACGCCGACCACGTCGACCAGCAGGCCGGATCCGATCCGGGCGGCGAGCCGGCCCGCGACCTCTTTGCCGTCGGCGTTGGCGGCCAGCAGCACGGCCGCCGGAGCGTTCGACTCGGCGAGCGAGGCCAGCACGTCGACCACCGGGGTGATCAAGTAGTTCTCGGCGTCGTCGGACTCGGCGACGTAGATCTTGGCGGCGCCCGCCTCCTTCAAACCGTCGATCAGGGGCGCGGCCGTGCCGGGCTTGCCGACGACGACGGCGGCCGGCTCGCCCAGCGGGCGGGCGGCGGTGATCAATTCGGAGGTGACCTTCTTCAGGGCGCCTTCGGCGTGCTCAACGAGCACCAAAACTTCAGCCATGGTTTCTTCGCTCTTCTCGTCTGTGGGATGGGTGCTCGACTAGATGATCTTCTGGGCGACCAGGTACTGGGAGATCTGGTTACCGCCCTCGCCCTCGTCGGTGACCTTCTCACCCGCGGTCTTCGGCGGCTTGGGCGTCGACGACAGCACCTTCGAGCCGGCGTTCTCGAGGCCGACCTCGTCGCTTTCGACCCCGATCTCGGCGAGGGTCAGCACCGTCACCTCTTTCTTCTTCGCGGCCATGATGCCCTTGAAGGACGGGAAGCGCGGCTCGTTGATCTTCTCGGTCACGCTCACCACCGCGGGCAGGGTGGCCTCGAGGCTGAAGACGCCGTCGTCGGTCTCGCGCTCGCCGGTGACCTTGCCGCCCTCGATCGACAGCTTGCGCAGGTGGGTCAGCTGCGGAAGGCCCAGGTACTCGGCGATGATCGCCGGCACCGCACCGCCCGAGCCGTCGGTGGACTCGTTACCGGCGATGACGAGCTCGGTGCCCTCGATGGTGCCCAGCGCGCGCGCCAGCGCCCAGGCGGTTTGCACCACGCAGGAACCGCGCATGCCGTCGTCCTTGAGGTGGACGGCCTTGTCGGCGCCCATCGACAGCGCCTTGCGGATCGCCTCGGTGGCGCGTTCGGGGCCCGCGGTCAGCACGGTCACCGACCCCTCGCCGCCTTCCCGCTCACGGATCTGCAAGGCCTCTTCGACGGCGCGCTCGTTGATCTCGTCCAGTACCGCGTCGGCGGCCTCGCGGTCCAGCGTGTAGTCGCCGTCGTTCAGCTTGCGTTCCGACCAGGTGTCTGGGACCTGCTTGATCAGGACCACGATGTTCGTCATGAGTGTGGTTCGTCCTCCTCGAAGGAGTCTCGCAGCAGTCGACCACGAGACTTTCAGTACGCGTTTAGCAGCGCACGGTCGTGTTACTACCGGGTAACTTTGTGCAGCCTGCAGTCACACCATAGCGGGTCGTACTGCACGTTCTTGCGGCGTGTCTACCGTCGGCGACCGGGGGCGCCTCGTTCCCGGTTCGCGAATCCGACACTTCGCGTTAGCCTGCCTATGCGATGAGCGCAACCGTCCCCGACGTACCCCGGCACAGCCTCGGCGATCCGACGCCGGCGGCTGACCCCGTCCTGATGTTGACCGGCGAGCGCACCATTCCGGACCTGGACGTCGAAAACTACTGGTTCCGCCGCCATCAGGTGGTTTACCAGCGACTGGGCGGGCTGTGCGCGGGCCGCGAGGTGCTCGAGGCCGGCTGTGGCGAGGGGTATGGCGCCGACCTGATCGCCGGCGTCGCCCGCCGGGTCGTGGCCGTGGATTACGACGAGGCGGCCGTGGCGCACGTGCGCGCCCGCTACCCGCGGGTGGAGGTCATGCGGGCGAACCTGGCCGAGCTTCCGCTGCCCGACGCGTCGGTGGATATTGTGGTCAACTTCCAAGTCATCGAGCATCTGTGGGATCAGGCACAATTCGTGGCCGAATGCGCGCGGGTGCTGCGTCGCGACGGGCTGCTGATGGTGTCCACACCGAACCGGATCACGTTCTCCCCGGGCCGCGACACCCCGATCAACCCGTTCCACACCCGCGAACTCAACGCCGGTGAGCTGACCCAGTTGTTGGTCGACGCCGGCTTTCGCGACGTAGCGGTCTCCGGGGTGTTTCACGGTCCGCGGCTGCGGGAGTTGGACGCCCGCCACGGCGGCTCCATCATCGACGCGCAGATCGAGCTCGCGATGGCCGGCAAGCCCTGGCCGCCCGAGCTGGCTGCCGACGTCGCCGCGGTGACCACCGACGACTTCGACATCGTCGAGGACGGCCGCCGTGACATCGACGACAGCCTGGACCTGATCGCAATCGCGGTTGCGCCGTGAGCGATTCGCTCGACCCGGTGCCCGGCATGTTCACCCTGGTCCTGCACACCCACCTGCCGTGGCTGGCCCATCACGGGCGGTGGCCGGTCGGCGAGGAGTGGCTCTACCAGTCGTGGGCGGCGGCCTACCTGCCGCTGATGCGGGTGCTGACCGCGCTGGCCGACGAGGATCGCCGCGGGGTGGTGACCCTCGGCGTCACTCCGGTGGTGAACGCGCAGCTCGACGATCCGTACTGCCTCGACGGAATGCACCACTGGCTGGCCAACTGGCGGCTGCGGGCGGCCGAGGCCGCCAGCGTGCGGTCCGCGCCCCGGTCGAAGTCGGCCGGTTTCCAGTCCTGCACGCCGGAAGCGTTGCGCACCTTGGGTATTCGCGAATGCGCCGAAGCAGATCGGGCGCTCGACGAGTTCGCCACCCAATGGCGGCACGGCGGCAGCCCGCTGTTGCGCGCCCTGATCGACGCCGGCACGGTGGAGTTGCTCGGCGGACCGCTGGCCCACCCGTTCCAGCCGCTGCTCGCGCCGCGGCTTCGCGAGTTCGCCCTGAGCGAGGGGCTGGCCGACCCTGTCCAGCGGATGGCGCACCGCCCGAGCGGCATCTGGGCGCCCGAATGCGCGTACGCCCCCGGTCTGGAGGACGGTTATGCGGCCGCGGGTGTCACCCACTTCATGGTCGACGGCCCGTCACTGCACGGCGACACCGCCCTGGGCCGGCCGGTCGGCGACACCGACGTGGTCGCGTTCGGGCGCGACCTGCAGGTCAGCTACCGGGTCTGGTCGCCGAAATCGGGCTACCCGGGGCACGCCGCCTACCGCGATTTCCACACCTACGACCACCTCACCGGGCTGAAACCGGCGCGGGTGACCGGCCGCAACGTGCCGTCGGAGGCGAAGGCGCCCTACGACCCCGAGCGCGCCGATCATGCGGTCGACGTCCATGTCGCCGACTTCGTCGACGTGGTCCGCAACCGGCTGGCGAGCGAATCCGAACGGATCGGGCGGCCGGCCCACGTGGTGGCCGCCTTTGACACCGAACTGTTCGGCCATTGGTGGTACGAGGGCCCGACGTGGCTGGCGCGGGTGCTGCGCGCCCTGCCCGCCGCCGGCGTGCGGGTGGGCACGCTGAGCGACGCCATCACCGACGGATTCGTCGGGCGCGCAGTGGCATTGCCGCCCAGTTCGTGGGGCTCCGGCAAGGACTGGCAGGTGTGGGCCGGCGACAAGGTGGCCGACCTGGTCCAGCTCAACGCCGAAGTGGTGGACATGGCGCTCAGCACAGTGGACAAGGCGTTGTCGCAGCGGGCGTCGCTGGACGGGCCGCTCCCCCGCGACCACGTGGCCGATCAGATCCTGCGCGAGACCCTGCTCACGGTCTCCAGCGACTGGCCGTTCATGGTGAGCAAGGATTCGGCCGCCGACTACGCGCGCTACCGTGCGCATCTGCACGCCCACGCCACCCGCGAGATCGCCGGGGCGCTGGCGTCCGGGCGGCGGGACACCGCCGGCCGGCTGGCCGAGGGCTGGAACCGCGCCGACGGCCTGTTCGGCGCGCTGGACGCGCGCAGGCTGCCCCGATGAGGTGGTGGGCCGCGTGAAGATCCTGATGGTGTCGTGGGAATACCCACCGGTGGTGATCGGCGGCCTCGGCCGGCACGTGCACCACCTGTCGACCGCGCTGGCCGCGGCCGGTCACGAGGTCGTCGTGCTGTCCCGCCGCCCGTCGGGCACCGATCCCAGCACGCACCCGTCGTCCGACGAGGTGGTCGACGGTGTCCGGGTTGTCGCGGCCGCGCAAGACCCGCACGAGTTCTCCTTCGGCGCCGACATGATGGCGTGGACACTGGCGATGGGTCATTCCATGATCCGGGCCGGGCTGTCGCTGAAGAAGCGCGGCAGTACACGGCCGTGGCGCCCCGACGTAGTGCATGCGCACGACTGGCTGGTGGCGCATCCCGCGATCGCCCTCGCCCAGTTCTACGACGTGCCAATGGTTTCCACCGTCCACGCCACCGAGGCCGGGCGGCACTCCGGCTGGGTGTCCGGCGCGATCAGCCGGCAGGTGCACGCCGTCGAGTCGTGGCTGGTGCGCGAATCCGATTCGCTGATCACGTGTTCGGCGTCGATGGCCGACGAGATCACCGAACTGTTCGGTCCCGGCCTGGCCGGAATCACGGTCATCCGCAACGGTATCGACGCCGCGCGCTGGCCCTTCGCCGAGCGTCGGCCGCGCACCGGGCCCGCCGAGCTGCTGTACCTCGGGCGGCTCGAGTACGAGAAGGGCGTGCACGACGTCATCGCCGCCCTGCCACGGATCCGGCGCACCCATCCCGGGACCACTCTGACCATCGCCGGGGAGGGCACCCAGCAGGAGTGGCTCATCGAGCAGGCCCGAAAGCATCGGGTGCTCAAGGCAATCCGGTTCGCCGGACACCTCGACCACGCGGCGCTGCTCCCGGTGTTGCATCGGGCCGACGCCGCGGTGCTGCCCAGCCACTACGAGCCGTTCGGGATCGTCGCGCTGGAGGCCGCCGCGGCGGGCACCCCGCTGGTGACCTCCAACATCGGCGGCCTGGGCGAGGCGGTGATCAACGGCCGGACCGGGGTGTCGTGCGCGCCCCGCGACGTCGCCGGGCTGGCCGCGGCCGTGCGGTCCGTGCTCGATGATCCGGAGGCCGCGCAGCGACGCGCCCACGCCGCCCGCGAGCGGCTCACCTCGGCCTTCGACTGGAAGACCGTGGCGCAGGAGACGGCGCAGGTGTATCTGGCCGCCAAGCGCGCCGAGCGCCAGCCGCACGCGCGCATGCCCATCGTCGAACACGCCCTGCCGAACCGCTAACCTGCAGTATGGGGCTGGAATACTCGAGCGTGGTCGACGCGCCGATCGCCGACGTCTTCGCCTGGCACGCCAGACCGGGCGCGTTTACCCGACTCTCGCCGCCGTGGCAGCCCATGCGGCTGGTCACCGAGGCCACCTCGCTCAGGGACGGCCGGGCCACGTTGGCGCTACCGGGCGGCCTGCGCTGGGTCGCCGTGCACCAGCCGGACGGCTACGACCCGCCGCGGCGCTTCGTCGACGCCATCGGTGGTGACGGGCTGGCCGCGCTGCCGGCGCGAACCGCGGTGCGCTGGCGGCACACCCACGATTTCGAGGACGTCGGTGGCGGCCGCACCAGGGTCATCGACCGGGTGGAAACGCCGGTACCGGCCGCGTTACTGCGCCCCATGTTCACCTACCGGCACCGCCAGCTGGCCGACGATCTGGCCGCGCACCGGCTGGCCGCCGAGAACGGGCTGGCGACGGCGACGGTCGCCGTCACCGGGGCGTCGGGCCTGGTCGGTTCGGCGTTGACGGCGTTTCTGAGCACCGGCGGCCATCGCGTCATCCGGTTGGTCCGCCGCCCCGCCGGAGGGGACGACGAGCGGAAGTGGAATCCCGACGCCCCGGTGACGGCGACCGTCGCCGTCGCCAGCCCGTTCTCGGCGGCCAGCCGGTGCGCGGCCAGATCGTC
>NZ_LZKD01000098.1:0-994 GCF_001668695.1 Mycobacterium sp. E2497 | reverse complement strand
CGCCACCCTAGCGCGCGAAGTTGAGTGCCTCCGGCAGCCGCGCGAGTGACATTCGTTGATCGCGGGCTACTTGTGGCCGCCGCCACCGCCGCCAGCGTGGCCGCCACCGAAGCCACCACCGCCGCCGCCGAAGCCGCCACCACCACCCAGGCCGCCGCCACCACCCACGCCGCCGCTGCTGTGGCCGCCGCCGAAGCCGCCGAGACCGCCCCCACCGCCCGGGGCGCCGATGCCGCCGCCACCGCCGACGGGTCCGCCGCCATGGCCGCCGCCGAACAGACCACCGGGGCCGGAGGGCACACCGCCGCCGGAACCCGGAGACGGGAGGTGCCCGCCGCCGAGGCCGCCCGGAGCAGAGCCCGGGGGCGACACATGCCCACCACCGAGACCGCCGAGTCCGCCGGGGCCCGAGCCCGGCGGCGGTTCATGCCCACCACCGAGACCGCCCTCCCCTGGCGGGGTCACGTGCCCGCCACCGAGACCGCCGGGGCCCGAGCCCGGCGGCGGTTCATGCCCACCGGTGGCGCCACCCGTGCCCGAACCGGGCGTCGGGACATGCCCGCCGGTCGAGCCGCCCGAGCCTGAGTCGGGCGGCGGGACATGCCCACCGGTGGAGCCGCCGGAGTGCTCGGGGGGTGGCGATGAGCCCTGCCCCGGAGGCACCTGGTGCGGGGGTGACTGCGGCACCGTGCCGCCGACCTGTGGCGGCTCGGGGACGTGCACCGGAGGTTGGGGCAGCACCGGCTGTGGAGGCGACACGCGCGGCGGCGGCACCTGGATGACCGGCGGGCTCACGATCGGGTTAGGCACCGCGACGTGGACCGGCGGCAGTATCACCGGCGCGATCGGCGGGACCACGATGGGCACCGGCACCACCGGAGCGGCCGGAGCGGGGACCGGGGCCGCGGGAATGGGAGGCGCGGCGGGCAGGGGCGCAGGCAGCGGCGCGGCCACCGGCGGACCCATCGGGATGGGCGCCGCCATCGGCACCGGC
>NZ_LZKD01000097.1:0-836 GCF_001668695.1 Mycobacterium sp. E2497 | reverse complement strand
GTCGCCATCCAGTCACAAGAGGTCTACGACCGCTACATGAAGTACCTGACCGGCTGCGCGAAGCTGTTCCGCCAGGGTTACACGGACGTCGACCAGTTCACGCTGGAAAAGTAGCGGTCCCCGGCCCCTCGCCACCTACTTCACGAGGGTGAACTGCCCGACATTGCTGATGCCCTTGCGGAAGAAGTTCTCACAGCCGGTCAGGTACTTCATGTAGCGGTCGTAGACCTCTTGTGACTGGATGGCGACGGCCTGCTCGCGATTGGCCTCGAGGGCGGCAGCCCAGGTCTCCAGGGTCCTCGCGTAGTGCAGCTGCAGCGAGTGGACCCGGGTCAGCTCGAAGCCGGCCGTGACCGCGTACTCGCCGACGGTCTGCGGTGTCGGCAGCCACCCGCCGGGGAAGATCTCGGTCAAGATGAACTGCGAGAAGTGCACGATCTCGTGGGTCAGCTTCATGCCCCGCGCCCGGGCGTCTTTGAAGGACGGGCGAACGATGGTGTGCAGCAACATCACCCCGTCGGACGGCAGCGCCTGGTAGGCCATCTTGAAGAAGCGCCCGTAGCGTTGGCGGCCGAAGTGCTCGAAGGCGCCGATCGAGACGATGCGGTCGACGGGCTCGTGGAACTTCTCCCACCCCTCCAACAGCACCCGCCGGGTGCGGGGCGTGTCCATCTGGTCGAACGTCTTCTGCACATGCTCGGCCTGGTTCTCCGACAATGTCAGGCCCACGACGTTCACGTCGTACTTCTCAATGGCCCGCCGCATGGTGGCGCCCCAGCCGCAGCCGATGTCGAGCAGCGTCATCCCCGGCTCGAGCTTCAACTTGCCCAGCGCCA
>NZ_LZKD01000096.1:0-46899 GCF_001668695.1 Mycobacterium sp. E2497 | reverse complement strand
GGTGGCGGCCACCAGCTTCGTCCGCGGACCGAGCAGTTCCTCGAATTCGCTCAGCAACAGGTTGCCCGCGTCGTCGATCGGCGCGACCTTCAGGATCGCGCCGGTCTTCTGCGAAATGAGCTGCCAGGGAACGATGTTCGCGTGGTGTTCGAGGTGGGTGATGACGATCTCGTCGCCCGGTTGCAAATGCTTTGCGCCCCAGGCGTGCGCCACCAGGTTGATCGCCTCGGTGGTGCCGCGCACGAACACGATGTTCTCGGAGCTCGGGGCGCCGATGAAATCGGCCACGGTGTCGCGGGCCTCTTCATAGGCATCGGTGGCCCGCGCCGCCAGCTCGTGTGCGGCGCGGTGGATGTTCGAATTCTCGTGAGAGTAGAACCGCACCAGCCGGTCGATCACCACCTGGGGCTTCTGGGTGGTCGCCGCATTGTCGAACCAGATCAACGGCTTACCGTTGACGACCTCCTTCAGGATCGGGAAGTCCGCCCGGATCGCGTTGACGTCGAACACCTCATGGTCGTCCCGCAATCGCGGCACCGACTCGGTCGCCGTCAGGAAGCGGTAGTTCTGTTCGTCGCCCACCGGCGCGGCCGCCGGCGCGTCAGACCAGCCAAGGTTGACGGCCGCCGGAGCCTCGGGCAGCCACCACGGCGCCGAATTGCGCTGGGCCGCCGGAACAGCCGGCGGCGTCCCGGCCAGCACTCCGGGGACCGTCGGCACGATGCCACGGGGCACCACGAATCCGCCCGGGTGGGTGGCGCTGGGCGGTAGATGGGGACCTGCCGGTGCCGCCGTCGTATCGGGCACACCGCCGCGGGGGGCGACCGGCACCGCCTGCGGCGGGGCTTCGGGTTCGGGTGACGTCGGCGCGGGGAGGTAGATGTCGGTGAAACCCAGCGCCGGAACCGGCGCCGGATACACATCGGCGGTACCCGCGGCGGCCTGCCCGGCCGACGTCGCGGCCGTCGTGTCCGGCACGCCGCCCCGCGGCGCGACGGGCACCGCCTGCGGCGGGACCTCGGGTCCGGGAGACGCCGGCGCCGGCAGATCGATGTCGGTGAAACCCAGCGCCGGAACCGGCGCCGGATACACATCAGCGGTGCCCGCCGCCGCCTGCCCCTCCGACGTCACGGCCGTGACGTCGGGCACGCCGCCCCGCGGGGCGGCCGGCACCGACTGCGGCGGGCTATCCGGACCCGGGCGGATGCTGGCCGCATACAACTGGCTGGCCAGCGCGGCGAGCTCCGCGGCGCTGATCGGCAGGTCGCTTTCGGCGTCTACCGCGCGGTACTCACTTGTACTCATGGAACTGGTCCACGGCGACGCCGTCCAGCACGCCGAGCGCGTCGTCGGTAAGCACGGCGAGGGACGTGTAGAGGGTCACCAGGTAGGTCGCGATCGCCGACTGGTTGATGCCGGTGAACCGCACCGAGAGGCCCGGCGCCTGTTCGCCAACCAGTCCCGGCTGGAACAGGCCCACCACGCCCTGCCGCTCCTCACCGGTGCGCACCAGGATGAACTTGGTCTTGCCGTCCTCCACCGGAACCTTGTCCGACGGAATCAGCGGGATGCCGCGCCAGGTGATGAACTGCGCGCCGAACAGGCTCACGACCACCGGTGGCACGCCCCGGTAGGTGGCCTCACGGCCGAACGCGGCGATGCCCAGCGGATGGGTCAGGAAGAAGCTGGGCGTCTTCCAGACCTTGGTGATCAGCGCATCCAGGTCGTCGGGCGTCGGGGCGCCGGCCAGCGTCTGGATCGTCTGCTCGGGAGTCGCCTGGGCGAGCAGCCCGTACTCGGGGCTGTTGACCAGCTCGAACTCCTGGCGTTCCTTGATCGTCTCGATGGTCAGCCGCAGCTGCTGCGCGATCTGATCGTGCGGGCTCGAGTACAGGTCGGAGACCCGCGTGTGGATGTCGACCAGGGTCGAGATGCTGCGCAGCGTGTATTCGCGCGGACTCGTCTCGTAGTCGACGTAGGTCTCCGGCAGGGGTTCTTCGGTGCCCGCGCCCGCTTCGGCCTTGATCGCCACCCCTTCGGGGTTGACCACCCGGTTCACCCGGTACAGGCCCGCTTCCACCGGGACCCAACTGAGCAGATGCAGCAACCAGCGGGGGGTGATGGTCGAAAGCTGCGGGACGGTCTTGGTCGCATTGGCAAGCTGCCTGGCTGCGAGATCGCCAAGTGCCTGAGACTCGCTTTGAGCCGACGTCATTGGGTCCTCCATGGTCGGTCGAATACCGCGGCGTGGTGCGGCAGGTCCATGTCACCGGCCGTGACCGGGTCCGCGCGCCGAGCTTAGGCAAGTTTAGGAGCGCCGCACAGCCTTTACTTGCGTACTGAGTAAAAGGGCCGTAAACCGCCCGCGATCTGACAGTGATCGTCGTCTGCCCCTATAGTGGGGCCTATGCAACAGGCCGTTCAGCTGCGCTTCGTTCCTTCGCGCTGCATTGTCGCCGGCCGTTGTTGTCGCTGTTGTTGATTTCCTGACGCTCTTACGACGCCTTAGAAAATTCCGCGCTCTCCCGCCGGTGGATGGGCTATCCGTCTTCCCCGCGGTCGCCGGGCGCGCATTCGTAACCAACGCCTTTCAGGAAGATCAACCACTCATGACAGTGTTGTCCATACCCACCCGCGCCTCGGCGCCGGTGGAGACCCGCCGCCGGGTCCTCGTCCGGCCGGCAACCGAGCTCGCGCGGATGACGCGCTACCGCGGCGGCACGTACTCGCATACCGTGGACACGATCGTGTTCGCCGACGGTAGCTCTGCACGCACCGACCTGATCAGGGTCAATCCCAACCTGCACGCGTATTCGCTGGACTTCTTCGGCATCGCGCCTCATGAGCCATCCCGATACCGCCTGGACAGCTGGTCCGCGCTGCCCCACCTGCGCAGCCGCGACCACGAAGCGGAGGTCGACTGGATCCTGCGCAACTCCTTCCCGATGCGCTCGGCCGCCGCACTGAGCGACGAACTGCGCGCCGCGCGCGACGCGCTGGGACGTGCCCACATCAGCGAACATGAAGCGATAGCCGCAACGCAGGCCGCGATTTGGCATTTCACCAACGGTTTGGATCTCGACACCCGGCCCCTCAACGTTCCCGTCAAGGTGCGCCGAGCGGGCGGACGCGTGATCACCTTCGAATTCGACGGCGAACCGCAGTTGGGCGGCTACTCGGTGTGGGTGGCGTCCGACGCCGCCGTCGGCCTGAAGCTGCAGAAGTCGGCTGATGGTGTTGTCTGGCAAGACATTTCGCGCTCCCATCTAACAGTAGACGCGGGCACGGGCCGCCATCGGCGCACCCTCGGGGTGGGCAGCACGCTGTCGACCAGCAGCCACGGCGGCGGCGGGCGCGGCTATCGCCACTACCGGTTGGTCGCGACGACGGACGCCGCCAACCCGACAATCGACCATGTTCGCTTCTGGCTGACCGGTGCCCGCCACTACCGCAATGCCGACCGCATTGTGCACCTCTACAATTATTTGGTTGACGGGGCGCGCAAAGCCCTGCGCGATACCGTGGAGCCACAGCTAGTCGACACCGAAGCAACCGCCAATTCGGAGCTAATAGGACCGTTTCAAGTGCCAATCCCGTTGAAACTCAACGTCGGTGAAGGACACACACTCGTCGACTCCGACGGTGCGAACATCGTCGGCATTGTGCAGGCGGGCACGGACTTTTACCTGCGGCCCGCACCGGGTACGTCCACAACGACCGTCACGGCAACAACACCGCAGAGCTTCAGCGGGCGGGTGCTGACCGGAGTCGCACAGGAGGGGGCATCACACCGATTCACACCGATCGCGCTCACCGTGCCCACGGACGTGGCCATCGAATTCGACATCAGCTGGCAGACCGACGAGTCATGTACCGACATCGCCTGAGGAAGACAGATGAGCATCGCAGATAACGTCACACAACTGATCGGGAACACGCCGCTGGTCCGGCTGAACCGGGTCACCGAAGGGGCGGTCGCCGACGTCGTCGCCAAGCTGGAGTTCTTCAACCCGGCGAACAGCGTGAAGGACCGCATCGGGGTCGCCATGCTGGACGCGGCGGAGGAGGCGGGGCTGATCAAGCCCGACACCATCGTCCTGGAGCCGACGAGCGGAAACACCGGCATCGCGCTCGCGATGGTGTGCGCCGCACGCGGCTATCGGTGCGTGCTGACCATGCCGGATACGATGAGCACGGAACGCCGAATGTTGTTGCGCGCGTTCGGCGCCGAGATCGTGCTGACGCCGGGCACCGAAGGCATGGCGGGGGCCATCGCCAAGGCCGAAGAGCTGGCCAAGAACGACCAACGGTATTTCATCCCCCAACAGTTCGAGAACCCCGCGAACCCCGCGATCCACCGCAAAACCACCGCTGAGGAGGTCTGGCGGGACACCGACGGCAAGATCGACTTCTTCGTGGCCGGGGTGGGCACCGGGGGAACGCTCACCGGCGTCGCTCAGGTCATCAAGGAGCGCAAGCCGTCGGCGCGCTTCGTGGCCGTGGAGCCCTCCGCCTCAGCGGTCCTGTCCGGCGGGCAGAAGGGGCCGCATCCCATTCAGGGCATCGGGGCCGGATTCATCCCGCCGGTGCTCGACGTCGACCTGGTAGACGAGATCATCGCCGTCGGCAACGAAGAATCGCTGGACATGGCGCGGCGGTTGGCCCGGGAGGAGGGGCTGCTGGTCGGCATCTCCTCGGGCGCCGCAGTGGTCGCGGCGCTGCAGGTGGCGCGCCGTCCCGAAAACGCCGGCAAGCTGGTGGTGGTGGTGCTGCCCAGCTTCGGTGAGCGGTATTTGAGCACCCCACTCTTTGCCGACCTGGCGGATTAGCCATGCTCGCGGACATACGACGTGACATCCAGGCCGCCAGGGAGCGCGACCCAGCCCGACCGACCACGCTCCAGGTGATCCTCGCCTATCCCGGCGTGCACGCGATCTGGGGACATCGAATCAGCCACCGGTTATGGAACCGCGGTGCGCGGCTGGCCGCCCGGATACTCAACGAAGTCACTCGCATCCTGACCGGGGTCGACATCCACCCGGGCGCCGTCCTCGGCCCCGGCCTGTTCATCGACCACGCGACGGGCGTGGTCATCGGCGAGACTGCCGAGGTCGGCGAGGACGTGACGATCTACCACGGCGTCACCCTCGGCGGCAGCGGACGGGACACCGGCAAACGCCACCCCACCATCGGGGACCGGGTGACCATCGGCGCCGGCGCGAAGGTGCTCGGCGCGATCAAAATCGGCGACGACAGCCGGATCGGCGCCAACGCCGTGGTGGTCAAGGAGGTGCCGTCGAGCTCGGTGGTGGTGGGAGTTCCCGGGCAGGTCATCAGCCGCAGCCGGCCCGCGCCCGGTGGCTCCGACGACGCGATGATGCCCGACCTCGTCGGTGTCAGCCTGCAGTCGCTGCTCACCAGGGTTTCCAAGCTGGAGAACCGGGTGGACGGTTCGGAGACCGGCCGCGTGATCCGGCCACCCGAGGCCGGGGTGTGGCACGGCGAAGACTTCTCCATCTGAGGACCCCGTGAGCACTCTTGTCATCGCCGGAACGGCCCTGGTCGCAGCGCTGAGCGCTGCGACCGCGATCGGTGCGGTGCTCAATCGACGCTCGGGCGTGCTGCGCGAGACCGGCACCGATTCCGAACACGACAACTCGGACCTCGGCTTGGCATCGACGGGGCCGACGGTCGTGCACTTCAGCGCCGCGTGGTGTGGGCCATGCGGAGCGGTTCGCCGCGTAGTCGACCAAGTGTGTGCCGACCTCGGCGACGTGTCGCACGTGGAGATCGATATAGACGCCAATCCCGCGGCCGCCAAACGGCTCTCGGTGTTGTCCCTGCCGACGACGTTGATCTTCGACGCCGAGGGCCGCCAGCGCTACCGCAGTGCCGGCGTGCCGAAGGCCGGCGACCTGCGAGCATTGTTACAGCCCCTGTTGGCGTAGCTCGAATCACCAAGAAATCGAACGATTTTGCGCCACGCGTGGCGGCGTGAACTCGGCGAAATATTACTCGCCGCGAACTTAATTCGGTTGCGGAATGCATCGTCGCGCACGGCGTTGCACAGTGGGTTGGCACCGCAATCGGAAGGCCTGCCATGACGAAGCTACACTTGGCCGTGGGGCTGGACGGCTACGGCTGGCATTCGCACGCGTGGCGATACGCCTTCGCGCACAACGCAACCGGCGGCGGACACCTCGGCGGCCGGTACTGGGCGGACCTGGCTCGGGTTGCAGAGCGCGGCCTGCTCGATTTCCTGACCATCGACGACAGCCTCGATGTGCAACCGGGCCGGCGGCCCGAGGTGTCTCCGCGGCGGTTGGCGGGCCGAGCCGACGCCGTGCTGGTGGCCGCGCGCATCGCGCCGGTCACCACCCACATCGGCCTGGCGCCGGTGGCGACGGTGACGCACACCGAACCCTTCCACGTATCCAAAGCCATTGCGACGCTGGACCATATCTCGCACGGGCGGGCGGGCTGGCAGGTGCGGGTGAGCGCCACGGCGCACGAGGCCGCGCTGTTCGGGCGGCGGACCGCCGTCGAGGCCGAGCCGCTGTTCGACGAGGCCGCCGACGCCGTGGATGTGGTGCGGCGGCTCTGGGACAGCTGGGAGGACGACGCCGTCATCCGGGACGTGACCACCGGGCGCTACATCGACCGCGACAAGCTGCACTACATCGACTTCGTCGGCAAGTTCTTCGAGGTCAAGGGCCCGTCCATCACCCCGCGGCCACCGCAGGGCCAACCGGTGGTCATCGCGCTGGCACATCAGCCGCGCGTCTATGGGTTCGCCGCGACCGGCGCCGACCTCGTCCTGGTCACCCCGCACGACGAGGAGTCCCTGCGCGTGATCCTGGGGGACGTCGCCGCGGCGGAGCGCGCCGCCGGTCGCGCGCTCAAGGTCTACGCCGACCTCGTCGTCTCGCTCGTCGAGGACCCATTGACGCCCAGGGCGGCCATTTCCTCGGACGCACACGTATTTTCCGGCAGCGCAGACGATTTGGCCGACATGCTGCTCGCCTGGCACGACGCCGGGGTCGACGGGGTCCGGTTGCGGCCCGCGGTCAACGCGATCGACCTGCCCGCGATCGTCGACAAGCTGGTGCCGCTGCTGCAGCGCGCCGGGGTGTTCCGCACCGGCTACCGCGACGGCGAAACCCTGCGCGAACGCCTCGGATTGGCCCCCGCACCCAACCGCTACGCGACGGTGCCGACGTGACCGTCACCCCACTGTCGATCCTCGACCTGTCCCCGATCAGCGCCGGGTGCGACGCCGCGACCGCGCTGCGCAACACCCTCGACCTCGCCCAGCACGCCGAGCAATGGGGCTACAAGCGCTACTGGCTCGCCGAGCACCACTTCGTCGCGGTCGCCAGCTCGTCGCCGGCAGTCCTGATCGGCCAGATCGCCGCGGCCACCGACCACATCCGCGTCGGCTCGGCCGCGGTGCAGATCGGCCACACCACGCCGATCGCGGTCGTGGAGAGCTTCGGCATCATCGACGCGCTTTACCCCGGCCGCATTGACATGGGGCTCGGCCGATCCGGGCAGCGACGCACGGAGGCCGCCACGTCCCCGGCGCCGACGACTTCGCGCGCCCCTCGGCCGTGGGGCGACATCGACGGCATCGTCATCCCCCCGCCGTTCGATCCGACCTCTCTGATGAAGAGCGGGCGGATACGGGCGCAGGCGTCCGCGCTCGCCCAGCCCTGCGCGCAACCCGCCGACTTCGCCGAGCAGATCGCCGCCATCGAAGCGTTGCTCGACGGCTCGTACTGCGTCGACGGCCACGAATTGCACGCCGTACCGGGCGAACACGGCCAGCTGACACCGTGGATCTTCGGCAGCACCCGGGGGCAGAGCGCGGAAGTCGCCGGCGCTCGTGGGCTGCCGTTCGTGGCGAGCTATCACATCACCCCTGGCACCGCGCTCGACGCGATCGCGGCTTACCGCGCAGCATTCCGGCCGTCGACTTGGCTGACCGAGCCGTATGTGGTGGTCTCCGCCGACGTCGTGGTCGCCGACGACAGCGCCACCGCACGGCACCTCGCGTCCAGTTACGGGCGCTGGGTGTATTCCATCCGCAGCGGCCGGGGCGCGATCCCCTACCCCGACCCCGACCTATGCGGGCCACTCACCGAGGACCAGGGCGACCTGGTAGCCGACCGCACCGCGACGCAATTCGTCGGCAACCCCGACGAAGTCGCCGATCGACTGGAGCGGCTGCGCCGAGTGACCGGCGCCGACGAACTCGTCATCACGTCCGTGACGCATCGGCACACCGACCGGCTGCGCTCGCACGAATTGATCGCCAAACGATGGGGGCTGACCGGATGAGCGTTCGAATCCCAGAACGCCGCAAGCAGATCATCCTCGGCGCCCACTTTCCCGGGGTGAACAACACCACCGTGTGGTCGGATCCGAGCGCGGGCAGTCAGATCGCGTTCGAATCCTTTGTGCACCTGGCCCAAACCGCAGAGCGGGGGCTGTTCGACTTCTTCTTTTTAGCCGAGGGCCTGCGGTTGCGTGAGCACCGTGGCAAGATTCACGACCTCGACGTCGTGGGCAGGCCCGACACGTTCACCGTGCTGGCCGCGCTCGCCGCGGTCACCGAACGGCTCGGCCTGGCCGGCACCATCAACACCACGTTCAATGAACCCTACGAGGTGGCAAGGCAATTCGCGACCCTGGACCATCTGTCGGACGGGCGCGCGGCGTGGAACATGGTCACCTCGTCCGACGCGTTCACCGGAGAGAACTTCCGTCGCGGCGGATTCCTCGACCACGCCGATCGATACAAGCGGGCCGAGGAATTCGTCACCGTCGCCCGGAGGTTCTGGGACGGCTGGCAACCCGATGCCGTGGTCGCCGACGTCGATGCGGGGATCTACGCGGATCCCGCCCGCATCCACACCGTCGAGCACCACGGCCCGCAATTCGACGTCCGCGGCGTGGCGTCGCTGCCCGCCGGACCGCAAGGCCATCCCGTGCTGTTGCAGGCCGGCGACTCCAGCGACGGCCGCGACTTCGGCGCCAAGCACGCCGACGCCCTGTTCACGCTGCACGGATCGCTGGAAGCCGGTCAGCGGTACTACGCCGACGTGAAGGCACGCGCCTCCGCCCTCGGGCGGGCACCCGATCAACTCAAGGTCCTGCCTGGCGCGACGTTTGCGCTCGGCGACACCCCCGAGGAGGCGCAGGACAACGCGCGCCACATCCGCGAGCAACAGGTCAGCGGCCCGACGGCGATCGCATTCCTCGAGCAGGTGTGGGGAGTCGACCTGTCGGCTTACGACCCAGACGGGCCGCTGCCCGATATCGATCCGGTCGAGAATCCCGACATCACCCGTGGCCGCGTCCGCCATGGCGACCCGAAAACCGTCGCGGCGGCGTGGCGGGCCCGCGCAGAGGCGGAGAACCTGTCCATTCGCGAGTTGATCATCGAGGTGACGAGCCGCCAGCAGTTCGTGGGGACCCCGGCGCAGGTCGCCGATGAAATCGACAACCACGTGCAGTCGGACGCCTGCGACGGTTTCATCCTGGTGCCCCACCTGACACCGCACGGCCTCGACGAGTTCGTCGACAAGGTGGTGCCCCTGCTGCAGGAGCGCGGCAGCTTCCGCACCGAATACCGCGGCACGACGCTGCGTGAACACTTGGGCTTGTTGCCCGTCTCGGGGTGGTCGGGGGCCCGGACGGATGTGGCGGTCGGCGACTGAGGAAGCTCGCCGCCGGCGCTTCAAACCCTCTTCAAGATGCGTTCACCGCGATCGACGCTACGGTTGCCCCAGGGGGCCACGTAGGGGACGGAGATTGCGATGAGCGACGCCCACGCGCCGCGGATCCCGCCGGCACTCGCTGCGCCGAGCCTGAACCGCGGGGTCGGTTTCACGCACGAGCAGCGCCACCGGCTGGGGCTGACCGGACGACTGCCCTCGGCGGTGCTCACGCTCGACGAACAGGCCGACCGGGTGTGGCATCAATTGCAGAGCCTGGCAACCGATCTGGGCCGCAACCTGCTGCTGGAACAGCTGCACTACCGCCACGAACTGCTCTACTACAAGGTGCTCGAAGACCACCTGCCCGAGCTGATGCCGGTGGTCTACACCCCCACCGTCGGCGAGGCCATTCAACGGTTCTCCGACGAATACCGCGGGCAGCGCGGGCTGTTCCTGAGCATCGACGAGCCCGACGACATCGAGGCGGCCTTCGCGACCTTCGGGCTGGAGCCCGGCGACGTCGACCTGATCGTGTGCACCGACGCCGAAGCGATCCTGGGCATCGGTGACTGGGGCGTGGGCGGCATCCAGATCGCGGTGGGCAAGCTGGCGCTGTACACCGCCGGCGCCGGTATCGACCCGCGCCGCTGCATCGCGGTCTCGCTGGATGTCGGCACCGACAACGAACAACTTTTGCAGGATCCGTTCTACCTGGGCAATCGTCACGCCCGGCGGCGCGGCGCCGAATACGACGACTTCGTCAATCGCTACATCGAAACCGCGCACCGGCTGTTCCCGAGCGCCATCCTGCATTTCGAGGACTTCGGGCCCCTGAACGCCCGGCGGATCCTGCACACGTACGGCGACAAGTACTGCGTGTTCAACGACGACATCCAGGGCACCGGCGCCGTGGTCGTCGCGGCCGTGTACGGCGGATGCCACATCACCGGCGTGCCGATGCGCGACCAAACGGTGGTGGTCTTCGGGGCCGGCACCGCCGGGATCGGGGTGGCCGATCAGATTCGCGATGCGATGGTTTCCGACGGCGCCACCGTCGAGCAGGCCACGGCGCAGATCTGGCCGATCGACAGGCAGGGCCTGCTGTTCGACGACATGGACGACCTGCGCGATTTCCAGGTGCCCTACGCCAAGAACCGCGCCCGGCTGGGCGTGACCGAAGGCGAGCGGGTGGGCTTGGTGGACACCATCAAGCTCGCCTCCCCCACCATCCTGCTGGGCGCATCGGCCGTGTTCGGCGCGTTCACCGAGAAGGTCGTGCGGGCCATGGTCGCCTCCTGCGAGCGCCCGATGATCTTCCCGCTGTCCAACCCCACCTCGCGCATGGAAGCCGTGCCGGGCGACCTGCTGCAGTGGTCCGACGGCAAGGCGCTGATCACCACGGGAACCCCCGTCGCGCCGGTCGAGTACGACGGCACCACCTACACCATCGGCCAGGCCAACAACGTGCTGGTGTTCCCCGGGATCGGGCTGGGCATCATCGTCGCCGGGGCCCGGCTGCTGACCAAGGGGATGCTGCAGGCGGCGGCGGAAGCCGTTGTGCGACAAGCCAGCCCGTCAGCCCTCGGGGATTCCTTGCTGCCCGACGTCCGGGACTTGCGCGCCATCTCGACGGCGGTTGCCGAAGCCGTGTATCTCGCCGCCGTCGCCGAAGGGGTAGCGACGCGGACGCACGCCGACCCCCGGCAAGCCGTCCTGGACACCGTGTGGACCCCGAAATACGACTAGTTCTCGGCCTTGCTCCCCCGCCTGGACTCGAACCAGGAACCTATCGGTTAACAGCCGAACGCTCTGCCAATTGAGCTACAGGGGATCAACACGATCGCGGGACGACTCTAGCGTACTGGCACAACCGCGCCCAACTAGACGCCGGGACGGATCGGGCGCGCACGCACCCGCCCGGGTGAGGCAGGATGGAACCGTCGCTAGTCGGGAGGAACGTTTTGATCCGGTATGTCGTGGTGCTTGGACTGGGTTACGTGCTGGGCTCGAAGGCCGGGCGGCGCCGATACGAGCAGATCGTGGGCACCTATCGGGCGCTGACCAGCAGTCCCGTGGCCAAGTCGGTGATCGAAGGGGGGCGCCGCAAGATCGCGAACCGGATCTCCCCGGACGCCGGATTCGTGACCGTCGCCGACATCGACGACCAGACGGCCATCATGGAGCGTGACCCCGGGCGAACGGCCGACGAGGCCCTCACATCGGCAGATCGTCGCCGCTAGCCTGCTCCAGCAGGCTGCGCCGGTAGGCCTCCATCGCGACCAGGTCACCGAACAACGCGTGGTACTCGTCACCCTGTTCGATCGGCGACATGCGCTGCAGCTTTGACTTCACCTCGGCGATCTGGTGGCCCATCCACACTTCCTGCAGCCGGGCCAGCACGCCGGCGATGTAGCGGGGCAGCTTCTCGTCGTCGACCTCGATGGCCTCCACGCCCAGCTCGTTGATCAACCCCGCGGTCAGGTCGGATCCGGCGCGCTGGCGCACCGCGTCGATCCACTGCGCCCCCGTGACGCCGCTGGACGTGCCGCCCGCGGCCTCGATGGCGCCGCGCACGGCGGCGTACCCGGGATGGGTGAAGCTTTCGACCGTCAGCGTGTCGAACACCGGCCCGGCCAGCGCCGGCGACTGCAGCGCCGACTTGAGCGCCTCGCGCTGGAGCCGCAGGGTCGGGTCGCGCGGGTCGGGGCGGGTGGCGGCCGGTTGCGCCGGCGCCGCCGCACGGGCCTGCTGGGGGGCCCGGCGGGAGGCGTTCGCACCGCCACCGCCCCGGGCGGGGGCCGGCGACTTCTTGGCCTGACTGCGCACCCGGTCGATGACCTGGGCGACGTCGTCCCAGCCGACCCAGCCGGCGAGCTGGCGGGCGTACTCGTCGCGCAGCGTCGGGTCTTTGATCTGGGACACCATCGGCACGCATCGGCGCAGCGCCCCGACCCTGCCCTCGGCGCTGTCCAGGTCCATCTCGGCGATCGCCGTGCGGATCGCGAACTCGAACAACGGGGTGCGCCGCGCCACCAGGTCGCGCAGGGCGCCGTCGCCGGACTTCAGGCGCAGGTCGCAGGGATCCATGCCGTCCGGGGCCACCGCGACGAACGACTGCCCCGCCAGGTTCTGCTCCCCGCCGAAGGCCTTGAGCGCCGCAGCCCGCCCGGCCTCGTCACCGTCGAAGACGTAGATCAACTCGCCGCGGAAGAAGCTGTCGTCCATCATGAGCCGCCGCAGCATCGCCAGGTGCTCGTCACCGAACGCGGTGCCGCACGACGCCACCGCGGTGGTGACGCCGGCCAGATGCATCGCCATCACGTCGGTGTAGCCCTCGACGACGACCGCCTGGTGTCCCTTGGCGATGTCGCGCTTGGCCAGATCGATGCCGAACATCACCGACGACTTCTTGTACAGCAGCGTCTCGGGGGTGTTGATGTACTTGGCTTCCATCGGGTCGTCGTCGAACAGGCGGCGGGCGCCGAACCCGATCACCTCGCCGGCCGCGGTGCGGATGGGCCACAGCAGCCGGCGGTGGAAGCGGTCGATGGGGCCGCGCCGGCCCTGCCGCGAGAGGCCGGCCGCCTCCAGCTCCTTGAACTCGAAACCCTTGCGCACCAGATGTTTCGTCAGCGAGTCCCAGCCGGACGGCGCGAAGCCGCAGCCGAAGCGACGGGCCGCCTCGGCGTCGAAATTCCGCTCGGTCAGGTACTGGCGGGCCGGCGCGGCCTCGGCGGACTCCAGCGCCGCGGCGTAGAACTCCGCCGCGGCCGCGTTGGCCGCGACCAGCCGGCTGCGACTCCCGCGGTCCCGCTGCACGCTGGTCGCCGGGCCGGTGTAGCTGATGGTGTGGCCGATCCGGTCGGCGAGGAGTTCAACGGCCTCGACGAAGGTGACGTGTTCGATCTTCTGGATGAACGCGTAGACGTCGCCGCCTTCCCCGCAGCCGAAGCAGTGGAAGTGGCCGTGGTTGGGGCGAACGTGGAACGACGGCGACTTCTCGTCGTGGAACGGGCACAGGCCCTTGAGGGAATCGGCTCCGGCGCGCCGCAATTGGACGTAGTCGCCGACGACTTCGTCGATGCGGACGCGCTCGCGGATGGCGGCGATGTCGCGGTCGGGGATCCGGCCGCGGCCCCTGGGCCGGGCGTCGTCCTCCCCCGCGCGCGGTTGGCGCCCCCACGAACCTGCCGGGCTGGACATCGGCTCAGTCTAGAGCGCCGAGCCGGCCGGCTATCCGGTTCCGATGACGCCGCACGCCACCCGGTCCATCGCGTTGTCGCTGTATTCGGCGCCGTGCAACATCAACGCCTTGCCGTCGCCGCCCACCAGGACGTCCCGGGTGAAGGCGTCGGTGGTGGTCACCAGGTAGGCCGACCCGTCCTGACGCACCTCGAGCGACGTCAGGTCGCCGCTTTCGGGCTTCCCGGTGTGGCCGGGCGCGTTGTAATGACCGCCTGCCGACAGGAAGTTTCCGGGCGGACCGCCGGTCGGGGCGACGGAGTTGGGCTCGCACTTGCCGATCTGGTGGACGTGCAAGCCATGAAAGCCCGGCGTCAAGATGCCCGGGGCGACCGTCTTGACGGTGACGGTCACGTAGCCGCCGGTGAAGTCGAACGTCGCCGTGGCGACGGACCGGCCGTCCGGCGTCTTCAGTTGCGCGCTGAGCGATTCGCCGTTGGGCGCCGGCGTGGTCGTCTCGCCCGACGATGCCGGCGGGGCGCTCTTGACCGGAGGGGTGGTGCCGGGCTGGGTGCTCGCGTGTTGCGGCGAGCTGCAGGCGGTCATGACGGCGACGGGAAGCCCCACCGCGAGGGTGGCGATGCCGCTGAATTTGGTCATGCGGGGCAGCCTAGTCCGCGACGGCGACGGCGCTGCCGTGGGATGACCTGCGCCGGGGCCGCGGCCTAACCGGTGGTCTGACGCGCGTCGATGCGTTCCAGCCGGCCCTCGGTATAGGAGGCGATCTGGTCGACGATGACCCGTAACCGGGCGCGGTCGTCGGCCGCGACGGTGAACGCCGCGGCGAAGACCGGGTCGAGCGTGTGCGGCGCCCCGGCGTGCAGCCATTGCGCCACCCGGTGGATCCGTTGGCGTTGCATGCCCTGGGTGTCCAGATGGCGCGGGTCGGACATGATGAACTGCAGCGCAAGGATTTTCAGCAGGGCGACCTCGGCACGCACCAGGTCAGGGACCAGCAGGTCGGCCCGGTAGCGCACCAGCGGCCCGGGACCGGCCGCGGCGCGGGTGGTGGCGATGGCGGCCGACGCGAACCTGCCGACCAGTTCACTGGTCAGTCGCTTGAGCGCGACGGACGCCGACAAGGTGGCGTCGTACTTTCCGACGGCTGCCACCACCGGCAACGCCGAGAGCCGCCCCGCGGCCGCCAGGAAGTCGTCGGCGCTGACCCGGAAGAACTCGCTCTCACCCAGTTTGGCCAGCGCGGCCGCCTCGTGCTCATCGGCGAGCACCCGCAGGTCGATGCGTTGGGAGACGACGCCGTCCTCGACGTCATGGACGGAGTAGGCGATATCGTCGGCCCAGTCCATCACTTGCGCTTCCAGGCACATCCGGCCTTCCGGCGCGCCGGCCCGCACCCAGTCCGCCGGCTCGCGGTCCTCCTCGTAGAAACCGAACTTTTTCTTCTCTTTGCCGGGACCCTTGCCGCGGTACCACGGATACTTGGTGACCGCGTCCAATGACGCGCGGGTCAGGTTCAGCCCCGCGCTATTGCCTTGTTCGTCAAGGACTTTGGGCTCCAGGCTGGTCAAGATGCGGAAGTTCTGCGCATTGCCCTCGAAACCGCCGTGGCCGGCAGCGACCTCGTCCAGGGCGCGCTCGCCGTTGTGCCCGTAGGGCGGGTGGCCGATGTCGTGCGCCAGCCCGGCCAGCTCGACCAGGTCGAGGTCGCAGCCCAGGCCAACCGCCATCCCCCGCCCGATCTGGGCGACCTCCAGCGAGTGCGTCAGCCGGGTGCGCGGCGTGTCGCCCTCGCGAGGCCCGACCACCTGGGTCTTGTCTGCCAGCCGGCGCAGCGCGGCGCTGTGCAACACGCGGGCCCGGTCCCGCGCGAAGTCGGTACGGTGCTGACCTTCCGTACCCGGCAGACCCGCAGTCTTCGGCGCTTCGCATACCCGCCGTTGACGGTCGAAGTCGTCGTAAGGGTCTTGCCGATTCGTGTTCACCTTCTCAATCACCGCAGCACAGTCTGCCAGGGAATGCCCGACGAGGTACCGGGCCGGCGCGCGCGTATTTGCCCGCATCCCGGCGGCGCTAAATTGACCTCATGCGCATGCGCACTGCCCGCCTGCTCGGTCTAATCGGGGCGATTCTCGCGCTCGGTCTCGGCGGCGGGCTGCTGGTTGCACCCGCGGCCGGCGCGCAACCCCCGTTCCGGCTCGCGGACTACGTCACCGACAACGCGGGCGTCCTGACGGACTCCGGCCGCGCGGCGGTCACGTCGGCGGTGGGCAAGCTGTACACGGATCGCCACATCCGGCTGTGGGTGGTCTACGTCGACGACTTCTCCGGCCAGGGCGCGGTGAGCTGGGCACAGCGCACGGTGAGCGCCAGCGATCTGGGCGGCTATGACGCCCTGCTGGCGGTCGCGACCAACAGCCGTGCGTACGCCTTCCTGGTGCCATCCACCGTCAAGAGCGTCAACGCCCGCCAGGTCGATGACTTGCGGCACAACAAGATCGAGCCCGCCCTGCACAACGGCGACTGGAGCGGCGCCGCGGTCGTGGCGGCCAATGGGCTCAACACGTCGCCGGGCTCGTCGGGCCGGGTCGCCCTGCTGGTCACGCTGGCGATCATTCTCGCCGCGGTGACGGCCCTGCTGTTGGTCATGCGCTACCGCGGCCGGCGGCGCCGCGCGGCCCAATTCGCCGCAGCCCGGCGCGTCGATCCCACCGACGTCGACGCGCTGGCCGCCGTGCCGTTGCAGGCCCTCGACGACCTGTCCCGCGCACTGGTGGTGGATGTCGACAACGCCGTGCGAACCAGCGCCAACGAACTCGCCCTGGCGGTCGCCGAGTTCGGCGAAGAGCGGACCCGACCGTTCACCCAGGCCGTGGACAACGCCAAAGCCGCTCTGTCGCAAGCGTTCACGGTCCGCCAACAGCTCGACGACGGCACACCGGAGACCCCCGACCAGCGCCGCGACCTACTCACCCGGGTCGTGGTGTCCGCGGCCCGCGCCGACCGTGAGCTGGAGTCACAGACCGAAGCCTTCGAGAACCTGCGCGATCTGGTGATCAACGCCCCGTCGCGGCTCGACGCGCTGACCCGGCAGTACGTCGAGCTCACCACCCGGATAGCCCCCGCAGAACAGCGACTGGCTGAGCTGCACCACCAATTCGACGCTGCCGCACTGACTTCGGTGTCCGGCAACGTCTCGGCCGCCAAGGAGCGGCTGGCGTTCGCCGACCGCAACATCAGCACCGCCCGTGAGCTGGCCGGCGAGGCGGTCAGCGGCCGGCAGGCCGGCCTGGTGGACGCCGTCCGTGCCGCCGAGTCGGCGCTCGGGCAGGCTCGGGCGCTGCTCGACGCGGTGGACAACGCGGCCACCGACATCCAGCACGCCATCGACCGGCTGCCGTCGGCCATGGCCGACATTCAGGCGGACATCGAGCGCGCGAACGATCTCCTGCAGAAGGCGCAAACCACCAAATCCGCCCATACCGGCGATCTGATCTCCGCGCGCGATGCGGCCGCGCGGGCCGTCGACGGTGCGCGCGCCGGCGCCTCCACCGACCCGCTGGGCGCCTTCGCGCAGTTGGCCAAGGCGGATGCCGATCTCAACCGGCTGCTGGTCACGCTCGCGCAGGAGCAGGCCGCCGCCGACCAGCTCAACCGGTCACTGGAGCAGGCGCTGTTCACCGCGGAATCCCGGGTGCGGGCGGTCTCGGACTACATCGACACGCGACGCGGCAGTGTCGGGCCGGAGGCCCGCACCCGGCTTGCCGAAGCCGAACGGCACCTGCAAGCCGCACGGGACAAGAGGGCGGCGCACGCGGCCGACGCGATTTCCCACGCCAACGCGGCATCGACGCTGGCCGCCCAGGCGCAGTCGTTGGCCAACGCCGACGTGCAGTCGGCTCAGCGGGCCTTCACCCGTGGCGGGGGCGGCGACATGGGCGCGATGCTGGGCGGAATCATCATCGGCAACGTGCTCAGCGGCGGCATGCGGGGCGGATTCGGCGGCGGCTGGACTCCCACATCGTTCGGCGGTTCGTCAGGCGGCGGCTTCATGGGCGGCGGCGGCCGATTCTGAGCCGCCCACCGGGGATCCGGCCGTCAGCCGGCGGCCGGCGAATGCGGGATCACGCCCCCGCTGCGCGGCATTTCGAAGTGGGGTTCGGCTTCGCCTTCCCACCGCGTCCACTCGTTCCACTGAGTGGCCTCCGCAACCGCGACCGCGGCGGGGGCGGGGACGTCCGCGCACGGGTCGGCCGCGTCGGCGCTCGGGTCCGGCTTCGGGGCCCAGTGGTCGTAGTCATCCGGCGGCACGGCCACACCCCACTTCAGCGGAACCGACAAGCCGCCGAGCATCCCCGACTCACCCCGAACCGCTGCCACCGAGTCATCTGGTAGCGGCGGACCAAGAGGCAAAAGCATGTTGCCCCCTTCCACAGCCGATCTTCGGACGCTGTGGCCGAACCCAATAACACCAAGCAGCCACATCGTAAGCCAAACTCGAGACAAATACCCGAAAAACGTGGATTTGCTTTCGACAAGCGAATGCCCGAACCGGATGCGGTCGTCGGCCCTCATCCGCCCTTGGTCCGCGGCACCACCTTGGGGCGCGACTGGACCACGTGCGGGTTCTCCCCGCCGCGGCGCCCCCGCCGATCGGTCTTGTTCGCGTCGGCGTCCCGTTCATCCACCGCCATGGCCACGGCCGGCGTAGAACCGGCGGGTGCCGACGACGCCGAGGACGAACCGGCGGTCGCGATCGGGGTGGGCAGTTGGGTGCCCAGCGCCGGTACCGCCAGACTCGTCAGGACCGCCGGCACCGGCATCGACCCCTGCCAGGTCGGCGGTACCGTAATCGCCCCCACAAACCGCGCGGTGCCCATCCCGGCCATGGCCGGGCCCAGCCCGCCGAGCGACTGCAGCCCGTGGACCCCACCCGCGGGGGCGAGTGGAACCTCCGCGGACACGGTGGTGACGCCGGCCGCCGCCGGTGCCGCAGGCCCCACGCTGTGGGCCAGCACCATCATCGGGGACATCAGCGCGCTCGCGGGATACATCCCGATCGGCGCCAGCGCGGTCATCGTCGTCACCGGCATCGACGACAGCAATGACGTCACCGACGACAGGCCGGGGAAAAACGCCCCCAACACCGACTGCAGCTCGGACACGAACGAGGCCCCCAGCGACCCGACCGCCCCGAAAGCCTGGGACGCCCAGTCCAGCGGCGCCGTCACCAAGCCCGCCAAGCCACCCAGGGCTACCGGCGGGGCGCTGAAGGCCGGCAGCGTCGCCGCCACCGTCTGCGCCCCGACGTGATAGCCGACCATTGCGGCCACGTCCTGGGCCCACATCTCCATGTATTCGATTTCGGTCATCGCGATCGCCGGCGTGTTCTGACCGAAGAAGTTCGTCGCGATCAGCATCAGCAACCGGAGGCGGTTGGCGAGCACCTCCGGGGTGGGCACCGTCGCCATGAACGCCGCCTCGTAGGCCGTCGCCGCCGCCGTCGCCTGGGCGGCCGCCATCTCGGCTTGTGCGGCGGCCGAGATCAGCCACTGCAGGTACGGCGTCGACGCCGCCACCATCGCCGCCGAGGAGGGGCCGGTCCAGGGCCCGGCGGCCACTCCCGTCACAACCGCTTCAAATGACGCAGCAGCAGCCGCCAAATCCTCCGCCAGCGCCTGCCAGGCGGAGGCCGCCGTCAACAATGAGCCGGGCCCGGCGCCGCCATACATGAGCGCAGAGTTGATCTCGGGGGGGAAGAACAGAAAAGCTGGAATCATCACATCCCCAACCCACCGACCGAGTCAACGGCACCTACGCTCACACGAATCGACACCCACCCCCGGCGACTAGACAGGTGAGGAACATCGCCTTAAGAGCTTAAGGCAATCGGGTACCCGAAGCCGCTTTTTTACGAAACGTTTAATTACGCGGCGCAGGGGTGTGGGGGCCTGTCCACCAGGCGATTCAGGACGCCGGCGGGGCGCCGCCGGAACCGGTCAGCAGCCCTTGAGCCGCGCGGCCAGATAGTCGGCCACGGCGTTCATCGCGACTCGCTCCTGCGTCATGTCATCGCGCCGGCGCACGGTGACGGCGTTGTCTTCGAGCGAATCGAAGTCCACCGTCACACAGAACGGCGTCCCCACCTCGTCCTGGCGCCGGTAGCGTCGCCCGATCGCGCCGGCGTCGTCGAAATCGATGTTCCAGCAGGTGCGCAACTCTGCGGCCAAGTCGCGCGCCTTGGGACTCAGGTCGGCGTGCCGGGACAGCGGCAGCACCGCGGCCTTGACCGGCGCCAGCCGCGGGTCCAGGCGCAGGACCGTGCGCTTCTCCATGACGCCCTTGGCGTTGGGCGCCTCGTCCTCGGTGTAGGCATCGATCAGAAACGCCATGAACGACCGGGTGAGACCGGCGGCGGGTTCGATGACGTACGGGGTGTACCGCGTATCGGTCACCTGGTCGTAGTACGACAGGTCGGCTCCGGAATGCTTTGCGTGGGTGGACAAGTCGAAATCGGTCCGATTGGCCACGCCTTCCAGCTCGCCCCACGGGTTGCCGGCGAAGCCGAACTTGTACTCGATGTCGACGGTGCGGTCGGAGTAGTGCGAAAGCTTCTCCGCCGGGTGCTCGAATAACCGCAGATTCTCCGGGTTGATGCCCAGCTCGACATACCATTGCAGCCGGGTGTCAATCCAATACTGGTGCCATTCCTTGGCGGTCGACGGCTCGACGAAGAACTCCATTTCCATTTGTTCGAACTCGCGGGTCCGGAAAATGAAATTGCCCGGCGTGATCTCGTTGCGGAAACTCTTGCCGATCTGGCCGATACCGAATGGCGGCTTCTTTCGCGCGGTGGTGGCGACGTTGGCGAAGTTGACGAAGATACCCTGCGCGGTCTCCGGACGCAGGTAGTGCAGCCCCTCCTCGGTCTCGATGGGCCCCAGGTAGGTCTTGAGCATCATGTTGAACTCGCGGGGCTCGGTCCAGCGCCCCTTGGTGCCGCAGTCCGGGCAGACGATCTCGGTCATCGGCACCGAGTCGGGGTCGTCGATCCCCTTCTTCGCCGCGTACGCCTCCTGCATGTGGTCCTGGCGGTGCCGGTGGTGGCAGTTGAGGCACTCGACCAGCGGATCGTGGAAGACCTCGACGTGGCCGGAGGCCACCCACACCTGCCGCGGCAGGATGATCGACGAATCGAGCCCCACCACGTCGTCGCGCCCGGTCACCACCGAGCGCCACCACTGCCGTTTGATGTTCTCCTTGAGCTCCACACCCAACGGCCCGTAGTCCCACGCCGACCGGGTGCCGCCGTAGATCTCACCCGAGGGAAAGACGAAGCCGCGCCGTTTGGCCAGGTTCACTACGGTGTCGATGACGGACGCCACGGGGTGGTGCACTCCCTTTCCGGGTTTGAACGGGCGCGCGCGGCGGCCGGCCGCCGTGCGCAGAGCATCAGTCATGGTAGCGATCGGCGCCGGGGTCTTTGACATGCGTCATCATGCATGTGACAGTGGAAGTCGGCCGTCCGCGAGACCTCACGGCGGGACCTCCCCACTACCTGGCACTTCTCGAAGGTGATGACTCTCTCCCATGGCGATGTCCCCCTCCCCGCCTTCCCCGATGCCGGCCACCGCCGGTAGCGGCATGGGATCGGCCATGACCGCGGTCGCCCAGGAACACGGCGACGCCGGGCCCGGCGGACATCGCGCGCTGGCCGACTATCCCGTCCCGCCGTCGCGGGAGATCCTGGACGCGGCCGGCGAGCTCCTGCGCGCGCTGGCAGCTCCGGTGCGGATCGCCATCGTGCTGCAGCTGCGTGAATCCCACCGCTGCGTGCACGAGCTGGTCGACGCGCTCGGCGTCCCGCAGCCACTGGTCAGCCAGCACCTGAAGATCCTCAAGGCCGCCGGCGTCGTCACCGGCGAGCGCTCCGGCCGCGAGGTGCTCTACCGGCTGGCCGACCATCACCTGGCGCACATCGTCGTGGACGCGGTCGCCCACGCGAGTGAGGACGCCCAATGACAGGCGCGAGCGTCCGGTCGACCCGTCAGCGGGCGGCGATCGCCACCCTGATGGACACCCTCGACGACTTCCGCTCGGCGCAGGAGTTGCACGACGAGCTGCGCCGCCGCGGCGAGAACATCGGGTTGACCACGGTCTACCGGACGCTGCAGTCGATGGCGGCGGCCGGCATGGTCGACACGCTGCGCACCGACACCGGCGAGTCGGTCTACCGTAGGTGCTCCGAACACCACCATCATCACCTGGTCTGCCGCGGCTGCGGTTCCACCATCGAAGTCGGCGACCACGAGGTCGAGGAGTGGGCGGCGCAGGTCGCGGCCAAACACGGCTATTCCGACGTCAGCCACACCATCGAGATCTTCGGCACCTGCAAGGACTGCCAATAACCCGCCGGCCGTGAAGCTGGCTTCACGATCGCGGCCGAACGTGAAACCAGTTTCACGTTCGCGGCCGTGAACCGTCAGGCCGTCAGCGCGCTGCGGATGCCGGCGCCCGTATCGAGCACCAGCAGGATCAGGGTGCGCAGCGCGTCGTCGGTCAGGCCGGCGCCGGGAAAGTTGTACCGCAGCATCACGTCGGCACTCTTGGCCGCGCCCTTGCCCGAGTTGCGTTGCACCGCCTTCGCGTTGACCTTCTCCACGAGCGTGACGCTGCCGAAGTTGCTGTCACGGGCCTGCCTGGCGACCTGGTCGCTGATCTTCTTGGTCAGGGGCAGATCCCACGCCACGACCTGGGTGAGCGAGACGAGGTCGAGGTCGTCGGCGATGTGAACCACCCGCAACGACGCGATGGTCCCGGCGTGGCGCACCGTCAGCGCGCCGTCGGACTCCTCCTCGACCGGAAGGACTTCGCCGAGCACCGACGCCAGCCGCTCCTGCAACGACGGCATCGGATCATCCCCGTGAGGACCCGGTGCGCCCGGCTCCGCCGCGCTTCCGGTCCCCACTGAATCATCCCCGTGAGGACCCGGTGCGCCCGGCTCCGCCGCGCTTCCGGTCCCCACTAGGCGCTCCCGAATCTTCTGTTGCGCGAAGCGTATTCCTCGCACGCCGCCCACAAGTCGCGGCGGTCGTAGTCGGGCCACAGCTTGTCCTGGAAGATGTACTCGGCGTACGCCGCCTGCCACAGCATGAAGTTGCTGGACCGCTGCTCCCCCGACGTCCGCAGGAACAGGTCCACGTCGGGGATGTCGGGCCGTTGCAGATGCTGTGCCACCGTCGCCTCGGTGATGCGCTCCGGGTTCAGCCGGCCGGCGGCGGCCAAGCGCGCGATTTCCTTTGTAGCGTCCGCGATTTCGGCACGCCCCCCGTAGTTGACACAGTAGTTGACGGTGATGACGTCGTTGCCCTTCGTCATCTCTTCCGCGATCGCCAATTCATTGATAACACTGCGCCACAGCCGTGGACGCGAGCCCACCCAGCGGATCTTGACCCCGATCGCGTTGAGGTTCACGCGGCGCATACGCACCACATCGCGGTTGAAGCCCATGAGAAAGCGGACCTCCTCGGGCGACCGCTTCCAGTTCTCCGTGGAGAATGCGTAAAGGCTCAGCCACTTGACCCCGATTTCGATTGCGCCACAGACGATGTCGATGACCACCGCCTCACCTGCCCGGTGGCCGTCGGTGCGGCTCAATCCCTGTTGGGTGGCCCAGCGGCCGTTGCCGTCCATCACGATCGCCACATGGTTGGGCAAGCGGTCGGCCGGGATCCGGGGAGCGGCGGCCTTCGAGATGTGTTGCGGTGGGCGGCACGGGCCACCGTCGGCGGATGAAGGCAGTTCGGGGAAGACGACCGGCCAGGTCGACTTGTCGGGGAAGGTCGGGTAGTCGTCGGGGGCGGGCGGCAGCTGCGGGAAGACGGTGGACGCCAGCTTGCGCTCGGCCTTGCTAACCACAGTCCAGATCCCGCTCGACCAGCGCGGCACGCCGCTGCGCGATGGCGCGGTCGACATGATACGTCCGCTCCACCAGTGGCAGCGTCTTGAGCTGCCGTTCCAGGTGCCATTGCAGGTGCGCGGCCACCAGCCCGCTGACGTAGCTGCGGTGCGATTGCGGGGTCTTGTCGGCGAACTCCCAATCGCCGTCGTGCAGCGCGGACATCAGATCCAGCACGCCCGGCGGCGGTGTCGTCGAACCGGCCGGACGGCAGTGTGCGCAGACGCTGCCCCCGGCGCCGACATGGAACGCGCGATGCGGCCCCGGGGTGGCGCACCGCGCGCACTCGGTGAGCGCCGGCGCCCATCCGGCGATGCCCATGGCGCGCAGCAGATAGGCGTCCAGCAGCAGGTCCCGGGACCGGCGGCCGTCGGCCACCGCCCGCAACGCGCTCACCGTGAGCCGGTGCAGGGCCGGGGCGGGGGCCCGCTCCTCACCGGCGAGGCGTTCGGCGGTTTCCAGCATCGCGCACCCGCAGGTATAGCGGCCGTAGTCGCTGACGATGTCGGTGGCGAACGCGTCGATCGAGACAACCTGGGTGACGATGTCGAGGTTGCGGCCGGGATGCAGTTGCGCGTCGATGTGCGCGAACGGTTCCAGCCGCGCCCCGAATTTGCTGCGGGTGCGACGGACCCCCTTTGCCACCGCCCGAACCAGCCCGTGATCGCGGGTGAGCAGGGTGACGATCCGGTCGGCCTCGCCGAGCTTGTGTTGACGCAACACCACCGCCCGGTCTCGATACAGCCGCATCACAATAGTTTTGCACCCCGCCGCGACAATGCTGGTATCCGCGCCGATTAGTCTCGTACCCCGTGATTGGCGCTTCCGAGTCGAGTGCCGGGTCCGTTTTCGGATCCGGTGGCCAGCGCCTGCCCACACTGACTGACCTGCTCTATCAGCTGGCGAGTCGCTCGGTGACCTCCGTCACACTGGTGCGCCGGTCCCTGCACGCCATCCACGCGAGCCAGCCGACGCTGAACGCCTTCCGCGTGGTGCTCACCGAGTCGGCACTGGCCGACGCGGCCGCGGCCGACCGTCGCCGCGAGGCCGGGGACACGGCGCCGTTGCTGGGCATCCCGATCGCGGTCAAGGACGACGTCGACGTTGCCGGGGTGCCGACCGCGTTCGGCACCGAGGGATATGTCCCGCCCGCCACCCACGACGCCGAGGTCGTTCGCCGCCTGAAGGCGGCGGGCGCGGTGATCGTCGGCAAGACCAACACCTGCGAACTGGGTCAGTGGCCGTTCACCAGCGGACCCGGATTCGGGCACACCCGTAACCCCTGGTCACGCCGGCACACCCCGGGCGGCTCGTCGGGGGGCAGCGCGGCCGCGGTGGCCGCGGGGCTGGTCACCGCCGCGATCGGCTCCGACGGCGCCGGCAGCATTCGCGTCCCCGCCGCGTGGACGCACCTGGTCGGCATCAAACCGCAGCGTGGCCGCATCTCCACCTGGCCGCTGCCGGACGCGTTCAACGGCATCACGGTCAACGGCGTGCTGGCCCGCACGGTGGCCGACGCGGCGTTGGTGCTCGACGCGGCGTCGGGCAACGTCGAGGGCGACCGGCACAAGCCGCCCCCGATCACCGCGTCCGACTATGTCGGTATCGCGCCCGGCCCGCTGAACATCGCGCTGTCAACGCGGTTCCCCTACACCGGGTTTCGGCCCAAGCTGCATCCCGAGATCCTGGCCGCGACGCGAGCCGTGGCCACGCAGCTCGAGCTGCTCGGCCACACGGTGGTGCCCGGAAATCCCGACTACGGCCTGCGGCTGTCGTGGGACTTCCTCGCGCGGTCCACCGCCGGCCTGCGGGATTGGGAGGAGCGACTGGGCGACGGCGTGATCCTCGACCCCCGCACGCTGGCGAACCTGCGCGTGGGCCATGTCCTGGGCCAGGCCATCCTGCGGACCGCGCGCCGGCATGAAGCCGCCCTCCAGCGGCGGGTGGGTTCGATCTTCGACATCGTCGACGTCGTCCTGGCCCCGACCACGGCCCAACCGCCGCCGCTGGCGCGCGCGTTCGACCGGTTGGGCAGCTTCGGCACCGATCGGGCCATGATCGCCGCGTGCCCGGCCACGTTCGCGTGGAACGTGCTGGGGTGGCCGTCGATCAACGTGCCGGCCGGATTCACCTCCGAGGGGCTGCCGATCGGCGTGCAGTTGATGGGGCCCGCCAACAGCGAAGGCATGCTGATCTCGCTGGCCGCAGAGCTGGAGGCCGTCTGCGGATGGTCGACCAGGCAGCCCACGATGTGGTGGAACGCCGAAACGGGCACGCCGCCGGTGGCGGGCGCACCGCCGGCGCGGAGGTGAAACGTCGACCGGTGCGCTGCCTGGTGTCGACTTCGCTTGAGCGGCTTGGGTTGCCGAAGACCACACCGGGTAATTGACCGCGGTGCACCGATCCGACGATCTGGAGCGGTGCAGCGAGCACGGGTTGCTCGAGGCCACGGTCGCATAGCGCCCATCAAGGCGGGTATTCCGAGCCGATGGACCAATCTGATGCACCGCTGTTAGATGCGCTGGTCGATTACCGCGAGAAGAACCGGTACGGGTTCACCCCGCCCGGTCACCGGCAGGGCCGCGGCACCGATGAACGGGTCCTGGCGGTCCTGGGCCGCGAGCCGTTCGCCGACGACGTGCTGGCCAGCGGCGGGCTGGACGACCGCAGGACCAGCCACCAATACCTGAAGCACGCCGAGGACCTGATGGCCCAGGCCGTGGGTGCCGACGTCGCCTGGTTCTCCACCTGCGGGCAGCTCCCTGTCGGTCAAGGCGGCGATGATGGCCGTGGCCGGCGGCGACGGCAGCCTGCTGGTCAGCCGCGACAGCCACAAGTCGATAGTGGCGGGGCTGATCTTCTCCGGCGTGCAACCCCGGTGGATCACCCCCCGCTGGGACGCCGAGCATCATTTCTCGCACCCACCGTCGCCGCAGCAGGTACAGGAGGCCTGGGAGAAGCACCCCGATGCCGCCGGCGCGCTCGTCGTGAGCCCCAGCCCCTACGGCACGTGTGCCGACATCGCCGGGATCGCCGAGGTGTGCCACGCGCGCGGCAAGCCGTTGATCATCGACGAGGCGTGGGGCGCGCACCTGCCGTTCCACGAGGACCTGCCGACGTGGGCGATGGACGCCGGTGCGGACGTCTGCGTGGTCAGCATTCACAAGATGGGAACAGGTTTCGAGCAGGGCTCCGTGTTCCACGTGCAGGGCGACCGGATCGACCAGGACCGGCTCTCGGCGTGCGCGGACCTGCTGATGACCACCAGCCCCAACGTCCTGGTGTACGCAGCCATGGACGGCTGGCGCCGCCAGATGGTGCAGCGTGGGCACGAATTGCTGGGCGGTGCACTGGATCTCGCCCGTCAGCTGCGTCGCGACATCGAAGCCATCCCCGACGTGAAGGTGCTCGACGACGAGTTGCTCGGCGTGCAGGCCTCCCATGACCTGGATCGGCTGCAGGTGTTGATGGACGTGTCCGCGACGGGCACCTCGGGTTATCAGGCCCATGACTGGCTGCGCGAGCACGCGCACCTGGACACCGGGATGAGCGATCACCGCCGCATTCTGGCGACGCTGTCCATGGCCGACGACAAGGACACCGCCGGCCGCCTCGTCGACGCGCTCACGGACTGGCGCAAGGCCGCCGACGGATTCGACCCGCCACCGCCCATCGACCTACCGTCACCCGAGCAACTGCAGCTGGAGACGGTCTGCCTGCCGCGCGACGCGTTCTTCGGGCGCGTCGAGACCGTGCCGACCGACCGGGCCGCCGGTCGCGTCGCCGCCGAGCAATGCACCCCGTATCCGCCGGGGATTCCCGCCGTGGTGCCCGGCGAGCGCCTCAACGACGCCGTGCTGGATTACCTGTGTTCCGGTGTGCGGGCCGGGATGAACGTCCCCGACGCGGCGGATCCGTCGCTGCGGACCATCCGGGTGCTGGCGTGACCCTGACTCTGGTCAGCCGGCGCGCGGCCGCGACATCACGCGGTTGCCAACGGCTTTGACGCTGTCGGGCAGCACGCGGTTGGCCGCCCCTGGCCTTGACGAGGACCGAACCGGACGGTGAAGAACTTGTCCTGGCGGTCTAAAAGCCCAGCCGACCAAGCTGTTTGGGGTCGCTCTGCCAGTTCTTGGCGACCTTGACGCGCAGGTCGAGGTACACCTTGGTGCCGAGCAGCTTTTCGATCTGGCCGCGCGCGGCAGTACCCACCTCCCGCAGCCGGGCGCCGCCCTTGCCGATGATGATGCCCTTTTGGCTGTCGCGCTCGACGTAGAGCAGCGCGTGCACGTCGATCAGATCGTCGCGGCCCTCCCGCGGGCTGACCTCGTCGATGACCACCGCCAACGAGTGCGGCAGCTCGTCGCGGACCCCCTCCAGGGCGGCCTCGCGGATGAGCTCCGCCATCAGCACCTCCTCGGGTTCGTCGGTCAGCTCACCGTCGGGGTAATACGCCGGACCGACGGGCAGCGCCGCCGCCAGCACGTCGATCAGGACGTCTACCTGCGTCCCGGTCGTCGCAGAGACGGGCACGATCTCGGCCGAGTCGCCGACGAGTTCACTGACCGCGACCAACTGGGCGGCCACCCGGTCCCTGGGCACCTTGTCGATCTTGGTGACGATGGCCACCAGCGTCGTTTTCGCTGCGGTCGAACGGATTTGGTCGACGATCCACCTGTCCCCCGGGCCGATCGCCTCGTCGGCCGGGATGCACAACCCGATGACGTCGACTTCGGCGTAGGTGTCGCGCACGAGGTCGTTGAGCCGCTTGCCCAGCAGGGTGCGCGGCCGGTGCAGGCCGGGCGTGTCGACGAGGATGATCTGGAAGTCGTCGCGGTGGACGATTCCGCGGATGGTGTGCCGGGTGGTCTGCGGCCGCGTCGAGGTGATCGCCACCTTGGTGCCGACGAGCGCGTTGGTCAGCGTCGACTTGCCGGTGTTGGGCCTGCCGACCAAACAGACGAAGCCCGAATGGAATTCGGTCATGTCACCCCACCCCGCCGCTCAGCCATGCTCGTCCGCCCCGGGTTCACGGGAGCCGTTGGACTCCGGCTCGGCCGGGCTCAACAGGACGGTCCCGACCCGCACCCGCCCGCGGTGGTCGGTGCCGCCCTCGGCCTGCAGCCGCAAACCGTGCGAGACCACCTCGGCGCCCGGCAGGGGCACCCGGCCCAGCTCCAGGGCGAGCAGACCGCCGACGGTATCGACGTCGAGATCGTCGTCGAAGTCCACGTCGTACAGCTCGCCGAGGTCCTCGATCGGCAGCCGCGCCGAGACGCGGAAACGTTTGTCGCCCAGGTCTTCTATCGGCGCCGTCTCCGCCTGGTCGTACTCGTCGGCGATCTCGCCGACGATCTCCTCCAGCACGTCTTCGATGCTCACCAGGCCGGCTATCGCGCCGTACTCGTCGACCAGGAGGGCCATGTGGTTGCGGTCCCGCTGCATTTCGCGCAGCAGCGTGTCCAGCGGCTTGGAGTCCGGTACGAAGACCGCCGGGCGCATCACCTGCGCCACGGTGATGCCCCGGCCGCCGTCACCCGACAAAAAGCTTTGCTGCACAAGGTCTTTGAGGTATACCACGCCGACGATGTCGTCGACATTCTCCCCGATCACGGGCAGGCGGGAATGCCCGCTGCGCACCGCCAGGTTCAGCGCCTGACTGGCGAGCTTGTCACTTTCGATCCAGATCATCTCGGTGCGCGGCACCATCACCTCGCGGGCCGGGGTATCACCGAGCTCGAACACCGACTCGATCATCCGGCGTTCGTCGGCGGCGACCACGCCGCGCTGCTGGGCCAGGTCGACGACCTCGCGCAGTTCGATCTCGGACGCGAACGGCCCGTTGCGCAAGCCGCGGCCGGGTGTCAGCGCATTACCCAGGACCACCAGCAACCGGCTCAACGGCATCAACAACCACGAAATGAGGCGCAGCGGAACGGCCGTCGTCAACGAGATGGAATACGCGTGCTGGCGGCCGAGGGTGCGCGGCCCGACCCCGATGACGACGAAGCTCATCACCACCATGGTGGCCGCGGCGCCGAACAACGCCCAGTTCAGCCCGAAGTTGTCGTACAGGAACAGCACCAGCAGCACGGTCGCCGTGACCTCGCAGGTGATCCGCAGCAGCACAACCAGGTTGATGTAGCGCGGCCGCTCAGCCATCACCTCCGCCAGCGACACCGCGCCGGGTCGCTCCTCGCGCACCAGCTCCTGGACCCGGGCCAGCGACACCGTGCTGATGGCGGCGTCGATCGCCGCGAACAGCCCGCCGATGGCGATCAGCGCCATCGCGCCGAGCAGCCAAGACAGGCCGGTCAACTGCCGGAGGACCTTGACGTGCTGACGGGCTCCCGTACCTCGTCGTCACTCCGCTTGCGGTTGAGCGCCCAGGCGGTGAGGCCGACGAACACCCCCAGCGCCCCGTAGCCCAGGGCCGAGGGCCACCAGGGCTGGGCGGGTTGCGGCGGCTCCTCGTGCGGGCGGACGGCCAGCACCACCAGGAAGCTGCCGTCGTCGGTCGGCCCGGCGTGCGGCAACGACTGAGTCTTCGTCACCCTGATTTGGGCGTTGCTGCTGCTCGAGTCGTTGATCTCGCCCCAGGCCATCGTGGAGTCGTCGAGCAGGAAGGTCTGCTGACTGCCCCCGGGCTGGCTTTCGTCCCGGCCCACCACCGCCACTTGCGCGACCTCCAACGTCTGGTTGGCGGCGGGGACGGCGACCAGCACGTTCTGATACACCTTGGGCGGCGCCGGCGGCTTGAAGTCCGGCGGCGGGGGGCCGTTGAAGCCGTCCGGCGGTACCGAGCCACCGCCATAGAAGCTGCCCGCCGCCACCCAGCTGTCACCGACCGCGGTGAACGGAACCACGCCGACAGTCGCGGCGTCCAGCACGATGCGGGCTCCGGCCGGCAGGTACGCCTCCCGGTCGGCGCCGTTGTAGGAGTAGCGGAAGACCATGCCCTCTTTGAGAGGGTTGAACAGCGCGGGGCGGCGATAGGCGTCGTCGTAGTCGACGTAGTCCCAGTGGCGGGGCCGGATCAGCCGCTGATTGTCGACCTTGAGGACGTCGACGTTCTCCCGGTGGGTGTTGACCACGTTCTGCACCCGCTGGTTGAAGTCGACCTGCGTCGGCGGTGGCGGCGGGGCGGCCGGATTGACGCGCGTCGGTGCCGCGGTCTTGGCCCCCGCGACGGCCTGTGGCGCGACGTCCAGCCCCCGCGGCGGCGCCACCACCGAGACGTTCCTCGACGCGTCGGGTCCCGGCGGACTGATCGTCGGGACCGCGTTGGGGGGCGGCAGGTTCGGGGGGATGACCGGCGGCGCATGCACCGGCTCCGGGGCCGGCGGCACGTACGGCGGGAGCTCGGGGACCTGCACCGGGGTCGGGGACGGCTGAGCCCGGCGGGGCGGCGCGTCCTGGGAGCACACGTTGGAGGTGTGGTACTGCGCCACGAGATACTGACACCAATTGCAGCTGGCCGGGTTCGACCCGTTGCCGGCGCAGGGGGCCGCCTCCGCCGCACCGATCGTGGTGGCCACCAACGTGATCGGTGCGAAGGTGATGGCGGCCGCGGCCGCGATTCCCAGTATTCGAAGTCGGCTCAATTGTCGAAATACCTCGACTTGTCCAGCAACCGGCGGTCCCGCTCCAGCTGGCGGTCCTGCCGGTAGGACTCGACCTGCTCGGCAACCCATTCCTCGAGCAACCGGTCCTGCAGGGCGAACATTTCCTTTTCCTCGTCCGGCTCGCCGTGGTCGTATCCCAGCAGATGAAGCACGCCGTGGATGGTCAGCAGCGCCAGCTCGTGGCCCAGGCTGTGGCCCGCCGCGTCGGCCTGCCCGGCGGCGAATTCCGGGCACAGCACGATGTCGCCCAGCATCGACGGCCCCGGCTCGGGGGCGTCGGGCCGGCCTCCCGGCTCGAGCTCGTCCATCGGGAAGCTCATCACGTCCGTCGGCCCGGGCAGGTCCATCCAGCGCATGTGCAGGTCGGCCATCGCCGCGGTGTCCAGCAGCACCATCGACAGCTCGGCGGCCGGGTTGACGTCCATCTTGGCGATGACAAACCGTGCCACGCTGATCAACTCGGTTTCGGAGACGTCGATGCCCGACTCGTTGGATACCTCGATGCTCATAGCTGCTTACGGCCCTATCACCGGCGCCCGCGGGAGCCCGACGCGCGCCGGGCCGCCCGGTTCATCGCCAGCCCGGGCTCCTCGAATTTCGCGTAGGCGTCCACGATTTCGGAAACCAGCCGGTGGCGCACCACGTCCGCGCTGGTGAGCTCCGCGATGTGGATGTCCTCGACGCTGTCCAGGATCTCGATCGCCGACCGCAGGCCCGACCTGGCGCCGCCGGGAAGATCCACCTGGGTGATGTCCCCGGTGATGACCATCTTGGAGCCGAACCCCAGCCGGGTGAGGAACATCTTCATCTGCTCGGCCGTGGTGTTCTGCGCCTCGTCGAGGACAATGAAGGCCGAATTCAGCGTGCGGCCACGCATGTACGCCAGCGGCGCCACCTCGATGACCCCGGCGGACATCAGCTTGGGGATCAGCTCTGGATCCATCATGTCGTAGAGCGCGTCGTACAGCGGCCGCAGGTACGGGTCGATCTTTTCGCTCAGCGTGCCCGGCAGGAACCCAAGGCGCTCACCGGCTTCCACCGCCGGCCGGGTCAGGATGATGCGGTTGACCTGTTTGGTCTGCAGCGCGCTGACCGCCTTGGCCATCGCCAGATACGTCTTCCCGGTGCCGGCCGGGCCGACCCCGAAGACGATGGTGTTGGCGTCGATCGCGTCGACGTAGCGCTTCTGGTTGAGCGTCTTGGGCCGGATCGTCTTTCCGCGCCGGGACAGGATGTCCAGGGTGAGCACCTCGGCCGGTGACTCGTTGTCGGTGCCGGCCAGCATCGCCACGCTGTGGTGGACCACCTCCGGGGTCAGCGGCTGCCCGTTGGCGACGATCGCGACCAGCTCGGAGATCGCCCGCTCGGCGAGCGCGACGTCGGCCGGCGCACCCGAGACCGTCACGGCGTTGCCACGCACGTGCAGGTCGGCACTGAGGCTGCGTTCCAACGCGCGGAGGTTTTCGTCTGCCGAGCCCAACAAGCCGACGACGACATCGGGCGGAACATCGATGCTGCTGCGTACTCGGGCGTTGGCCTGGAGGCCTCCGGCTGCGTCAACAGCGCTGGTCTCGCGGGGCGTCACGTGGTTCTCGATGCCTGCTTTCTCGGCTTGTCGGTGGTTTGCTCGGCTGCCTAAGTCTACGCCCGGACCCCGCGTTGGCCAGCCTTCAGCCGCGGAATCAGAGGGTGGAAGCGTCGTCCCAGCGTGGCGTGAGCACGCCGAGCGCCCCCAGCGCCACCGCCGCGGCCGTCGAGGTGCGCAGCACCTGCGGGCCCAGCCGCACCGGTCGCGCCCCCGCGTCGGTCAACGCGGTGATCTCGTCGGGGGCGATGCCGCCTTCGGGACCCACCACGAGAACCAGGGACGTCGCACGGGCGACGTCGAGGTGGGCCAGCGGGTCGGTCGCCGACTCGTGTAACGCCAGCACCACCGCCCCGGCGGCCACGTCGTCGCGGATCCGCCGGGTCAGCGCCGCGGTGGACAGCACGCCGTCGACGGGCGGGATGTGCGCCCGTCGGGATTGCCGGGCCGCGGACCGGGCGACGGCCCGCCACCGGCGCAGGCCCTTGTCCGCGCGGGGGCCCTGCCAGGCGGCCACGCACCGGGCCGCCTGCCAGGCCAGGAACGCGTCGGCGCCGGCTTCGGTGGCGAGCTCGACGGCCAGCTCCGACCGGTCGGACTTGGGCAGCGCCTGGACCACCGTCACCGACGGCCGGCCGGGCGCGACGCTCCAGCGCTTCAGCACCCGGGCCCGCAACCCGTCGCGGCCGGCGTGCTCGACCTCACAATGCGCCAGGCCGCCGGCCCCGTCGCCGAGGACCAGTTGTTCGCCGGGACGGATCCGCCGCACGGTGGCGGCGTGGAACCCCTCGTCACCCTCGACCAGGGCCAGCGACCCGACGTCGGGCAGTGCGTCGACGTAGAACAGGGTCGCGACCATGGGTTTCTCCTACGCCGCCGACCGAACGCGACGCCGAGCGTGGGTGCTAGGTAGCAAAACGGGCCTCATATCGTCCATAGACCGCACACTCGATGCGCCTTGCGAAGCGACTAGCGCCCGGTGAAGGTCTCACGCAGCCGGCTGAACAGCCCACCGCCGCTGTGCGTCGAGCGGACCTCGGGCACGTCGCGGCTGCGCCGGTTCTTCAGCTCCCGCAGCAGTTCGGTGTCGTGGTGATCAAGCCGGCTGGGCACCACCACCTCGACGTGGACGTGCAGGTCGCCCCGGGTGCCCGAGCGCAGGTGCGGCATGCCGTGTCCGCGCAGCGTGATGACCGAATTCGGTTGCGTGCCCGGCGGAATCGTGACCTCGCTGAGGCCGTCCAGGATGGCGTCGACGGTGATCGTGGCGCCCAGGGCCGCGTCGGCCATGGGCACCGACACCGTGCAGTGCAGGTCGTCACCTTCGCGCACGAAGACGTCGTGGGGCTGCTCGTGAACCTCGACGTACAGGTCGCCGGCCGGGCCGCCCCCGGGTCCGACCTCGCCCTGGGCGGCCAGCCGCACCCGCATGCCGTCGCCGACCCCGGCGGGGATCTTGACGCTGATCTCGCGGCGGGCCCGGACCCGGCCGTCGCCCATGCACTGGTGGCAGGGATCCGGGATGACCACGCCGACGCCGCGGCAGGTGGGACACGGGCGCGAGGTCATCACCTGACCCAGCAGCGAGCGCTGCACCGTCTGGACCTCGCCGCGGCCGCCGCACGTGTCGCACGGCACCGGCACGGAATCGCCGTTGGTGCCCTTGCCCTGGCAGCGGTCGCACAGCACCGCGGTGTCGACGGTGACCTGCTTGGTCACACCGGTCGCGCACTCCTCGAGGTCGAGGCGCATCCGCAGCAGGGAGTCCGAGCCGGGCCGCACCCGGCCCATGGGACCGCGGGAGGTGGCGCCGCCGCTGAAGCCGCCGCCGAAGAAGGCCTCGAACACGTCACCCAGGCCGCCGAAACCGCCACCGAAACCGCCGCCCGCGGCGGCGTTCTCCAGCGGATCGCCACCCAGGTCGACGATGCGCCGCTTCTCGGGATCATTGAGCACCTCGTAGGCGACGCTGATCTCCTTGAACTTGGCCTGCGCGGCCTCATCCGGGTTGACGTCGGGATGCAGTTCGCGCGCCAGTTTGCGGTACGCGCGCTTGATCTCCGCGTCGCTGGCGTTTCTGCTCACGCCGAGCAGCCCGTAATAGTCGCGTGCCACGCCTGACTCTCCTAAACCTGGTCTTTATCCCGCGCCTGCGCATACTGCGGGTGCGCGTTCATCGAGCACCCAGGACTTCGCCGATGTATAGGGCAACCGCGGCGACGCTGGCAATAGTTCCCGGATAGTCCATCCGGGTGGGCCCCAGCACACCCATCCCGCCGAAGACGGTGTCGGAGGTGCCGTAGGCGGTGGTCACCATCGAGGTGCCCGCCATCTCCTCGGCGGCCGTCTCATGGCCGATGCGCACCGTCACCTTACCGGCTTCCTGCTGGGCCGCCAGCAACCGCAGCACCACCACCTGCTCCTCGAGCGCTTCCAGGATGGAGCGCAGCGAGCCGCCGAAATCGGCGGCGTTGCGCGTGAGATTGGCGGTACCGCCCATCAGCAAGCGTTCTTCGCTGTGTTCCACCAGCGACTCCAGCAACACCGTCGCCGAGCGGCCGACGGCGTCGCCCAGGCCGTCCGGGGCGCGGAGCTGCCCGGCCAGGTCGGCCACCGCGATCGAGGCCGCCGAGAGCTTCTTGCCGACCAGCGCCTGGCCCAGCATCTCGCGAAGCTGCGACAGCTGGTGGTCGTCGATCACGTCGCCGAGCTCGACGATGCGCTGATCCACGCGGCCCGTGTCGGTGATGACCACCATCAGCAGCCGGGCCGGGGTCAGCGCGATCACTTCGAGGTGGCGCACGGTGGACGACGTCAGCGTCGGGTATTGCACCACCGCCACCTGGCGGGTCAGCTGGGCCAGCAGCCGTACCGCCCGGCGCAGCACGTCGTCCAGGTCGACACCGGACTCGAGGAAGCTCAGGATCGCGCTCCGCTCGGCCGAGGACAGCGGCTTGACGTCGTGGAGGCGATCGACGAATTCGCGGTAGCCCTTCTCCGTCGGCACGCGGCCGGAGCTGGTGTGCGGCTGGGTGATGTAACCCTCGGCCTCCAGCACGGCCATATCGTTGCGGATGGTCGCGGACGAGACGCCCAAGTTATGACGCTCCACCAGGCTCTTGGAACCGATTGGTTCCTTGGTGGCAACGAAATCGGCGACGATGGCACGCAACACCTCGAAGCGACGATCGTCGGCACTTCCCACTCGTGTCACCTCCCTGCACCGCGTTGACCGGTCCATTTTACGGGTCCCGAGTCATGCCAACCGTTACCAGCAGCCGTTCGCCGGCGCCCGGCGACGGCGAACGGGGGGCCCACCGCGATTCGGGCGGCTTCGACGCTGACGCCGCGTCCTCCGACTAGCCTGTCCAGCATGAACCGGTCCGGTGATGGCAGCGCGTCGCGGAAGATCGGCCGATGATCTTCAAGGGCGTGCGCGAGGGCAAGCCGTATCCCGAGCACGGGCTGTCCTACCGCGACTGGGCCCAGATTCCGCCGCAGCAGATCCGGCTCGACGAACTGGTCACCACGACGACGGTGCTCGCGCTGGACCGCCTGCTGTCGGAGGACTCGACCTTCTACGGCGACCTGTTCCCGCACGCGGTGCGGTGGAAGGGCGTCACGTATCTCGAGGATGGGCTGCACCGGGCGGTCCGGGCGGCGTTGCGGAACCGCACCGTGCTGCACGCGCGGGTGTTCGACATGGACATGGCGCCGGGGCCGCCGCGGTAGCCCGGTCACGTTTGTGCGGCGCCCGGTGTCGACTTAGTGAGGACGTTGGTTCACACCCCAACTCGCTAGGAGGATGCCATGTCCAGGTTGCCAGGGGTCTCCGACCGCGACGCCGGCCTGGGCGCCAGGGTCGCCTTCTTCTTCACCAAGCGCAAGCTGGCACAGATGACCGGTCTGCAGACGGCCGGGATGCTGGAACCGCTGCGGATGTACGCGCACATTCCCCGGCTGCTCAACGCGTACGGCAAGCTCGAGCAGGCCGAGTCGAAGCTGGACATCCTCAGCCCCCGCCACCGCGCTCTCGCGGAGCTGAAATCGGCGACGACCGTGCGCTGCGAGTACTGCATCGACCTGGGTTCGCAGATCGCCCGCCAGTGGGGCATCACCGATGAGGAACTGCTCGGGATGGCGGACTATCGAAACGCCGCCTGCTTCTCCGAGGTCGACAAGCTGATCCTCGACTACGCCGCCGCGATCAGCCGGACCCCGGTCGAGGTCAGCGACGAGCTCTTCGACGCGCTGCGCGCCCATTTCGACACCGCCCAACTCGTCGGGCTCACCCACGTCATCACGCTGGGGAACCTGCGCGCCCGGTTCAACCTCGCGCTCGGGATCGGCTCGTCCGGCTTTTCCGGCGACCGGGTCTGCGCCCTGCCCGACACCGGCGGCGGTGGCACGTGACCGCGGATGCTTCGGTGACCGAGCGGTTCGAGGCGGTGCGGCCGCAGCTGGGCGCCATCGCCTACCGCATGCTGGGCTCGATCGACGACGCGCAGGACGCCGTGCAGGAAACGTGGCTGCGGCTCAACGGCCGGGGCGCCGAAGGCGCTGACGAAATCGCCAACCTGGACGCGTGGCTGACCACCGTGGTGGCCCGCATCTGTCTGAACATGCTGCGCGATCGCCGGGCCCGCGGGCGAGAGGAGCCGATCCTGGTCCTGCCGGATCCGATCGTGGAAGCCGAAGGCGAATTCGACCCGGAACGCCGGGCGATGCTGGCCGACGCGGTGGGGCTGGCGTTGTTCGTCGTGCTGGACACCTTGCCGCCGGAGCAGCGCCTGGCGTTCGTGCTGCACGACGTCTTCGCCGTGCCGTTCGACCGGATCGCACCCATCGTCGGCCGGACGCCGGAGGCCACCCGAAAGCTGGCCAGCCGGGCACGCCGACGCATCGAGGAGGCCGAGCCGACTCCGGACGGCGACATGCTCGCCCAGCGGGAGGCTGTGGACGCCTTCTTCGCGGCGGGCCGAAGCGGCGACTTCGACCGCCTGGTGGCGGTGCTGAATCCCGACGTGGTGCTGCGCGGCGACTTCGGGCACGGCACCGCCGGTTTCCGCGCCGAGGGGGCGTCCGCCGTCGCGAAGCTGGCCCGCGGCTATGCGGGTCCGGACCGCGAGGTGCGCGCCGCGACGGTCAACGGCGCCGCGGGCGCGGTGATCTTCGTGGCCGGCCGGGCGACGGCGATCATGGGCTTCGTGGTGCGCGACGGCCTGGTCGCCTCGATCGACGTCCTGGCCGACCCCGCCCGCGTCGCCGGATCAGACCTGCGCGCGCTGCGCGCCGATCACTGACCGGCGGCCTGCAGCAACTCCATCGCCGACGCCCGCGACAGCACCCAGCCGCCCTGGTTGACAAACGTGATGTTCTGGGTGACCGGCGACGTCAGCTTCGGACCGGAGACCGCGACGTCGGCGGTGGCCGTACCGGCGGCGGAGGGCTGGATGTTCGTGATGTCGAACGACAGCGGCAGGTCGCCGTTCTTGGCCGCCTTCTGCAGCTTCTTGTCGGCGACGTGCGCCTCGATCCCGCTGATGCCGCCCTGGACCAGGTTGCTCTTGCTGGCGAAGGGCACGCTCGGGTCGGCCAGGCTGTTCAGCACCCCGGTCAGCTGGTCGGCGGTCGGGACGTCGGCGGCGACCGGAGCCGGATCCTGCGGCTGGGGGTACCACCCGCTTGCGGGGGACGGCGCGCCGACCGCGGCGAGCCGTACCTGGTCCACCGGCGCCACGCTGGACGCCGCGGCGGCGGCCGCGCCCCCGATGACGGCGAAGGCCGCCACGCCGGTGGCGAGCAACTTAACGGTTTTCATGGTTCCCCCTTCGACGGGCACGAATCGTTGGAAACGACCCACACATCTGGCGTGTGTCAACGCGCCTGCTACTCCTGTTGTTTCGCGACTCGGCACGGCTACGTTACGGCCGGGCCATGTGAAGACAACATGCACAACCTATGCGCTGACTGTGTGGCCGCCCAGAGTACCGGCCGCCTAGTTGGTAGCCGTCGCGGCCTGGATCAGGGCGATGGCGGCGTCGTGCTGCAGGACCCAGTTCCCGCCCTGGTTGACGAACACCAGGTGCTTTTGCACCGGCCCGGCGAACTTCGGACCCGAGATGGCCACGTCGGCCTGGGCCATGTTGGGGCCGGCCGGCGCGATGTTGGTCACGGCGAAGGTCTCCGGAAAGTTCCCGTTGCGGTAGGCCTTTCGCAGATCGTGGTCGGCAACGTGGCCCTCGTCGGGGCTGATGCCGTTTTCGACCAGGTTGTTCTTGGTCGTGTAGGAGACGCCCGGGTCGGTGGCCTGGTTGCACAGGGTCGACAACTGTTCGGCGGTCGGCAGCGCTCCCGGGGCCGGCGGTGGCGGTGGCGGGTCCTGCGGCAACGGCGCGCCGAGCGCGGCCAGCTGCACCTGATCCATCGGCGCTGTGACGAATGCGCCACCGGCGGCTCCCCCTACGACGGCGAACGCCGCCACGCCGGTGGCGATGGTCTTCCAGGTCTTCATGGTGTTCACGGTTCCCCCTTCGATGCGCGTGCACCATGACGGGATTTCAGTGACGTTGTCCCCCACACGGTTACGCGTTACCACGGTTTGGTTGGTGTAAGTGTGCCTGGTGTGACCGGCATTTGCGTCTCGGGCCGGTCACGTTACGGTGACGCTACGGCGGCGTGCACCGGGTGTCAGCGTCGCTTGAGCGATTCCTGGAGACTCTTCGGTCGGATGTCGGTCCAATTCTGTTCGATGTACTCCAGGCACTCGGCGCGGCTCGCTTCGCCGTGGACCACCCGCCAGCCGGCCGGTTTGTCGGCGAAGCTGGGCCACAGGCTGTGCTGGTCCTCGTCGTTGACCAGAACGAAGAAGGTGCCGTTTTCGTCATCGAAGGGGTTGATGCTCATCGCGTCTCCTTGTCATGTGCGTGGACGGGCCCACCAAGCCGCCACTGGACCCCAGTATCCGGTCGGACAACAATCCCAAGCAGCTGAGGTTGGGAAATCCCGGCCCCTGCGTCAGTCCGGACAGGTTGGGCAGAAACAGCTTGGGCTTGACGTCGGTGACGGCCAGGTCGTAGCCGATCGCCTCCTGCAGGGTGTCGGCGGTCAGCGGTCCGCCGAGGCCGAGCTCCAGCAGGTCCAGCACGTCCTGCCCGAACAACGACGTGAACCACAGCGCGTCGGCGCCGGAGCCGTCGATGACCAGGTCGAAACCGTGTACCGTCTCGAGGTTTTCGCTGCCGCGGTTGGTGGACAGGGTCAACCGGATCTGCCCGTCCCGGCCCACCGCGTGGGCCACCCTGCCCCGCAGGTGGCGGATGCGGTCGTCGGCCAGCAGGGCCTCCTGCACGTTGGCCGAGAACACCCCGCGGTCGGTTCGGGCCAGCGCGTCACGGCGCTCGGCCAGCGTCAAGGCGCTCCAGTCGGTGGGGTCGGAGAACAGCGAGTTCTCGAAGAAGCTCTCCCCACGGGTGAACAGCGTCACCTGCGGTGAAATGACGGTGATGGTCGAAACCCGGTGCCGGAACAGCTCGTTGAGCATGGACGCGGCCGTCTCGCCCCCGCCGATCACCGCCACCCGCTCGGCGCTGATCCGGTCGTGACCGGCGGCCCGGTCCCAGAACTGGGCGATCGAGAGCATCCGTGGGTTGCCGGGCAGCAACGACTTCTCGGCCTGTCCAGGCCCGGTGATCATCAGCGCGTCCGCGTGCACGGTGGTCTCGTGGGTGTGCAGGGCCCATTGGTCGCCGCTGACGGCCAACCGTTCCACCTCGCCGTGCACGACGTCGAGGCCGATCTGGTCGGCGACCCAGCCCAGGTATTGACTCCACTTGCGATGAGTCGGGGCCGGCCGGCCCCGGTCGATCCACTCGGCGAACGCCGCCGTCGCGATCAGATAGGACTGCCAGCTGTAGCGGGTCATCCGCTCGTCGAGTTCGGCGTTGCGGCGGGGGACCAGCGCCGACCGGTACGGAAACCCGACGTCCTTTTCCGGGCTGGTGCCCAGCCGGTGCGCTCCGTCGGTCCAGCCGCCGCTGGCCTGCCAGTTGGCCGCGACACCGATCCGTTCGACCGCGACCACCTCGGGGGCGTCGATGCCCATGTCCCGCAGCACGGACGCCTTGGCCGCCACGGCGACCGCCTTGGCTCCCGCGCCCAGGATCCCAAGTCTGCTCATGTCACCGTCTCCCGCAGCGATTCGATCCAAAGGCGTTGCAGCTCAGCGATGTCGGCATCGCCGAGAATGCCGGGCAGCGTGCGCCACTGCGCGGCCAGCACGCGCTGACCGTCGAACGTGAGCATGGCGGCCACGATGGTGAGCTCGTGACGCACCGCCAGATCGGGCTCCGGTTGCGGCGACACCCCGGCGAGGAGCTCGCGCTCGAGGGTGAGACCGGTCCCGCCGCCGGAGTGGGCGGCGCCGAGGTAGTTCAGCAGCAATTGTGGGCCGGGCAGCGGGGCGAGGCGCTCGGCGGTGTCGGGGCGCAGGTAGCGCAGCAGGCCGTAGTCCAGCCCGTCGCCGGGGATGGCCGCCAGCTGCTCCCCCACGCTGCGCGGATCGGCCGACGGCACCCGGATCGGGTAGATGGAACTCAGCAGTCCGACGGTGTCGCCGGTGTCGAGGACGTGCGCCCCCGGCCCGTCGACGAGAGCGTCGGCGCGCCCGTGGGTTTCCAGCGCCAGCAGGGGCGGCGGGGTGGCCTGATGGCGGGAGCGCCGCCACCGCGTCACCATCGCCGCAGTGGCGGCGATCAACAGGTGCGGCAACGGCAGGCCCGACTCCAGCAGCCGGCGGGTGGTGTCGGCGTCGGCGGCCATCATGCGGACGGTCAGGTCGCGGGCCCGGTCGCGCCCCGGGTCGACCCGCCGGGCGCCGAGGTCGGGATCCGCACCCTCGGACTGGGCGGCCCAGAACCGCACCGTGTCCAGCCGGTGGGCGCGCTCGACGAGCGCGCCGGCCCAGCGCCGGTAGCCGGTGTGCTCCCGGACCGGGGCGGGCGGGTGACCGGTGGCCAAAGCCGTTAGCGCGGCGTCCAATTCGCCGAGTACCACTCGCCACGACGCCGGGTCCATCGCCAGGACGTGGGCGGTCAGCAGCAGCACGCTCGGCCCGGCCGGGGGATGAAGCCACACCGCGGCCAGGAGCGCTCCCCGCTCCGGGTCCAGGCGGTCGACGGACCGCGCGACGTGACCGGGGACGGCAGCCCGCGGGTCGCCTTCGATCGCGACTTCGAGGAGGTCGATCCCGGCGGTCCGCGCCGGGACCAGGGTCATCGCGGCGCGGTCCAGGCGGGCGCGCAGCACCTCGTGACCGCGCACGATGCCCACCAGCGCGGTGTCCAGATGCTCGCGGGTGACACCGTCGGGCAGCCGGATGGCCTCGGTCTGCGCCAGGCGCCGCGGCTCGCCGTATTCGTAGAGCCAGCGGCCGTTGGGGAGCACGGGCATGGGTTCGGTGCCGTCGTCGACATCGTTTGTCGCGGCGCGGTTTTCGGAGTCAATCGCTTCAGCCACCTCGCGGATGTTGGCGCACTCGAGGATCAGCCTGGCGCGCAGGGCGATCCCCCGAGCGCGGGCCGCCTGCACCACCGACAGGGCCGTAATGCTGTCCAGGCCCAGCTGCAGGAAGTCCGCGGCCACATCCACTCGGGGATGTCCCAGCAGTCCCGAAAGCACTTCGGCCAGTGCGGCTTCGGTAGGGGTTTCGGGCTCGGCCCGGGCGGAGTCCGGTTCGGTGGTGTCGAGGGCGCTCAGCGCGGCCTCGTCCAGCTTGCCGTTGACCGTGAGCGGGATTTCGTCGACCGTGACGATGCGCTGCGGAATCATGTAGCGCGGCAACCGGGAGCCGAGCATGCCGCGCAGTTCGGCCGGCGACGGCGGGCGCGGTGCCGCGTCGGCGACGACGACGTAGGCGGTCAGGCGCGCGACGCCGCGCCGCCGGCGCACCAGCACGCCCGCATGCCGGACGGCGGGATGCGATTCGAGGACGGCCGCGATCTCGCCGGGCTCGACGCGGTAACCGCGGATCTTCACCTGCGCGTCGGCGCGGCCCACGTACTGGAGCGCGCCGCCGGCAGCCCGACGCACCAAATCGCCGGTGCGGTACATGCGTTCGCCGGCCGCGAACGGGTCGGCCACGAATCGGCCGCTGGTTTCCGCGGCCCGGCCGACGTATCCGCGGGCCAGCTGGGCGCCACCAAGGTAGAGCTCACCGGTCGCACCGCACGGCACCGGGCGCAGCGCGGAGTCCAGCACGTAGCCGCGGGTGTGCAGCGTCGGCCGCCCGATCGACGGTTCGCCGTGCTCCGCGATGGCGGCGACCACCGCCTCGACCGTGGTCTCGGTGGGGCCGTAGCAGTTGTAGGCCGTCATGCCCGTACGCGCGCACTCGGCTCGGATCAGGTTCCAGGCCGCGGTACCGAGCGCTTCGCCGCCCAGCGCCAGCACCTCCAGCGGAACCCTGGTCAGCAAACCGCATGACGTGAGTTGGGCAAACATCGATGGGGTGGTGTCGATCATGTCCACGCCGTGTTGGGCGATCGCCGCGACCAGCGCCTCGGCGTCGGTCTGCGTGTGCTCGTCCACGACGTGCACGGCGTGGCCGTCGAGCAGCGCGACCAACGGCTGCCAGGCGGCGTCGAACGCGAACGACCATGCGTGCGCGATGCGCAGCGGTCGGCCCAGCCGGGCGGCCGCGGGCCGCAACACCTTGTCCAGGTGGTCGTCGGCGTAGGCCGTCACCGCCGCGTGAGTTCCGATGACGCCCTTGGGTTCTCCCGTGGTGCCCGAGGTGAAGACGACGTAGGCCGCCTGGCCGGGCGGCACGTCGGCCGCGCGAAAGTCGGCACCGGGTGATACCCCGGCCGAGAGCCACTGGTCGTCGATCACGAGGGACGCGCCGGATTGGCGCAGCATCGATGCCACCCGTTCGGGGGGCGTCCCCGGCTCCATCGGCACGCACACGCCACCGACCTTGAGCACCGCGAGGATCGCGACGATGTACTGCGGGCCGCGGAAAAGCCGTATGGCGACCGGGGTTTCGCACCGCACGCCGCGGTCCGCGAGCCTGGCTGCCAGGCCGTTGGCGAGCGCGTCCAGTTCGCGATAAGTCAGCGCGCCGCCCGCCCAGCCCACTGCGAGGCTGTCCGGGGTACTGGCGGCGACGTCGGCGAAGCGCGTGTGGATGCCGGCCGGCGCCGGGGCGGGAGCGTCCCCGGCTTGCGAGGCGACCTCCTCGTCCTCGAAGAGCACGCTGACCCGGTGCAGCGGACGCTCCCAGTCGTGCAGCAGGCGCTCGGCGGTGGCGAGCACCCGCCGGCCCAGCCCGGCGGCGGGGACGGCGCCCAGCGCGCCGTCGATCGCCTCGACCAGGACCACCAGTTCGCCGCCCGCCATGTGGGCCGCGACGGTGATCGGGAAATGCGACAGGGTTTGCAGCGCCGACGGCCGGAATGTCGCACCGGCGGCGGTCAATTCGGCGCCGGCGGTCAGGCCGTCCAATGGGAAGTTCTCGTAGACCAGCAGGGTGTCGAACATCTCCCCGACCCCGGCGAGTGCCCGCAGCTGCGCGTGTCCGAGGTAGCCGTGCTCGCGCAGCAGCGCGGCGTCGCGCTGCACGGCCCGGCATTGCTCGCCGACGGTGACGGCCGGGTCGAGTCGCACCCGCATGGGCACGGTGTTGACGAACAGACCGATCATGGTCTCCACGCCGGCCAGTTCGGGCGGCCTGCCCGAGACCGTGACCCCGAAAACCACATCCTCGGTGTCGGTCAACCGGGACAACACCAGCGCCCACGCCATCTGCATCAGGGTGCTGACGGTGATGCCCCGGGAACGGGTCTGCTCGACCATGCGCGCGGCGGCCGCGGCCGGCACCCGCAGTTCGGTGGTGCGGGGCAGCCCGGTCCGCCGGTCCTCCGTCGACCCCAGCGCCGCCGACAGCAGGGTGGGGCCCGCAAGGCCGGCCAGGTGTTCCCGCCAGACCCGTTGGCTCGCTTCCGGATCGCGACTCGCCAGCCAGCCGATGTAATCGCGGTACGGCCGCGGGGTGACGGGCAGCGCCGACAGGTCACCACCGGCCCGGTACAGCATCATCATCTCGTTGACGAACACGGGCAACGACCAACCATCGATCACGATGTGGTGGGCGGTGAGCACCAAACGCCATTGCGCGCCGGGCAGTTCGACCAACAGGAAGCGGATTGCCGGCCCGTGTTCGAGGTCGAACGGCCTGCGGCGTTCGGCCGCCTCCAACGCCGGCACATCCTCGAACGCGGCGGCGACGGTGCGCCACGGCAGGTCGACCCGGGACGGCACGATCTGCACCGGGCGCGCGATGCCGCGGCTGAAGAAGCTGGCCCGCAGGTTGGGGTGTCGCTCCAACATCTTTGCCGCGCAATCACGGAGCAGCGCGACATCGAGCGCACCGGAGATGTCTGCGGCCATCCCGATCACGTACGGATCCTCGGCGGTGTCGCCGTCGCCGAATTCGGCGAGCGTGGTCAGCGAATACAGGCCCTCTTGCAGCGGGCTGAGCGCCATCACGTCCTCGATGCCGGGCGCGACGTCCCTGGTGGCCGTCATGGCGTACCGTCGCGCGACGACGACCACAGCTGCGTCACGGCGGCGAGATCCTCGGCCGACAGCCCGGATGCGCTCATCGGCTCGAACCGGGCGTCGGCCGGCTCGGCCTCATTTCCGTTCTCGCCCCATGCGTCGAGAGCGGCCGCCAGCTGCTGCACCGTCGGGTTCTCGAAGATCATCCGCGGACTGACCGCCAGGCCGGCGGCCCGCGCCCGCGAGGCCAGCTGCACCGACAGGATGCTGTCACCGCCCAGCGCGAAGAAGTCGTCGAAGCGACCCACCTCGGGCGTCGACAGCAGCTCGGCGAACACCTTGGCCAGCGCGCGTTCGGTGTCGGTGCGCGACGGTTCCGTCTGTCCGCTGGTGCTGACCGCCGGTCGCGGCAGCCCGGGCCGGTTCAGCTTGCCCGACTCGGTCTTGGGGAGCGCGTCAAGGACGGTCAACGACGACGGCATCATGTAGCCCGGCAGCGCCGCGCCGATCGCGGCGCGGACCTCCGATGCGAACGAGGCCTTCTCGGCGTCCTCGACGATAAGCCGTTGTGGCACAACGTATCCTGCGAGCGACGTGCCCCCATGCAGTTCCCAGGTGCGGGCGGCCGCGGCGGCGACGCCGTCGACCCCCGCCAGCGCCGCCTCGACCTCGCCCAATTCGACCCGGAAACCGCGCACCTGTACCTGATGGTCGGAGCGCCCGACGAACTCCAGCAGGCCGTGCTGGGTCCAGCGGGCAAGGTCGCCGCTGCGGTAGAGGCGCGAACCCGGTTCGGTCGCATAGGGATTGGCCACGAACCGGGTGGCGGTGAGCCCGGGCCGCTTCCAGTAGCCCCGGACCAGTTGGTCGCCGGCGTAATACAGCTCACCGACCACCCCGACCGGCACCGGCCGCAGCGCGTCGTCGAGCAGGTAGGCGGCGGCCCCCGGGACCGGCTTGCCCACCAGCGGACGCGGCGGCTCCAGCCTCCCGCGGCACACCGCACCGGACGTCTCGGTGGAGCCGATGTTGTTCAACAGCTCGGTGCCCGCGCCGGAGCACACCGAAACGAGTCGCTGCAGGAGCGCGGTGCCCACCGGTTCTCCGCCACACACCAGGCGGGACAGTGCCCGCACCGCGCCGGGCCGGCTGTCGATCAGGGCGGAGACCAGGCTGGGCACCGCGCTCCTGCAGCGACTCGTTTCGGTGTGCTCCGGCGCGGGCACCGAGCTGTTGAACAACATCGGCTCC
>NZ_LZKD01000095.1:0-35714 GCF_001668695.1 Mycobacterium sp. E2497 | reverse complement strand
TCGAGCGGAGCCGGCCACCGCCTAGAGAAGCATGGCTGCAGGCCACGCTCTCTTGCTCCCAATTCAACAAGTTGGTGGGCGTGGCCGGCCCAGCGGATCACGTCGGACATGGGTACCAGGGTGCCGCCGGCGGTCAGCGCTTTACCGGCGGCGGCCTCCAAGTCGGTCAAGGTGGTGGTGACCACGATCGACACCGGCAGTCCGTTGTGGGAGCCCAGGTCCCCCGACGCTAAGAGTCCGCGCAGTGCGGCCAGGAAGGCGTCGTGATTGCGTTGAGCGGTGCTGCGGGTGTCGCGGCGCACCGCCTCCTCATCGGGGGTGGCGTCGACCACCGGGGTTTCATCCTCGGGGTTGCACACTCCGGGTGCGGCGAGTTTGGCCAGCATGGCTTCGATCGCGGCCCGCAGCTCCGGGGTGATCAGCCCGCTCAGCCGTGACATGCCGTCGACGTCTTGTGCCCCCAAAATGATGCCGCGTTTGCGGGCCCGCTCGGCGTCGCTGTAGTCCCCGTCGGGGTGTAGCCAATCCAGGATCCGCTGGGCGTATTTGGCCAACTGGTCGGGCCGGTAGCCGGCGGCCTTGTCGGCCAGGTCGGCCTCGGCGGCCTGGCGGGTGAACACGTCGACCTCAGCCGGCAGGTGGGCGAAAAATCCGCGGATCACGTTGACGTGCCCGTCCCCGATCAGCCCGGCGCGCTGGGCGGCCGCGGTCGCGGAAAGCCGCGGCGCCAACGGCTCACCGGTGATCGCGCAGCGCTCGCCCAGGTCGTGGGCGTCGGCGATGCGCCGGCCGGCCTCGGCCTTGGTGATGCGCAACCGGTCGGCCAGCCCAATGCGCAGCGAGCCACCCAACTCCTCGGGACTGGCCTGGGCGTCGAGCTGGTTGATCAACGCGTGCTGAGGCGCGCGCAGCTGGCGGGCCACCCGCTCCACCCGCTCCAGGGCAGCCAACCGCTCCGGGGTGGTCAGCACGTCAAAAGACAACCCGCACAGGCGGTCCGCGTCGTTATCGAGCGCGTCGATGACCTCGACGATCTCCTCACGACTACTGCCACCCATACCCCACACCCTAGAAACACCCACCGACAAAAAACGCCACAGTGTGACCACAGAAACCAAAGTGACACAAGGGAATACAACGATGCCACCGCAAAACGACTAGGCGGTAATCACACCTTCGACGTCGCGTGATCCATGGCGACCCCCTGGTAGCGGTGGGGATCGGGCAGCCGCCGACGACGACGCATATGCACCAACACCAGGACCGACAGCACCGCGGCGTAGATGCACCACAGCGACGCGAACGCCTGGAGGTAAAGGATGGCGACCACGATCAGCCCCACCAGGTTCGCCCATCCGAACACCACGATGGAGCGATAGCCCGACATCACGGCCGGCCCGATGACGGCGATGATGTAAAGCGCCGCCCACAGGTAGCTTTCGCGAGCGCCGGTCTGGTATTCCAGCGCGTGGGGGCACCTCTGCACGCCGACCGGCTGGGTGAGAACGACGAAAGCGAGATAGGCCGACACGACGGCGCCGAGCACCGCGAAAGGCGCCACCCGCAGTCGGGCGCCGCGCGGTTCCAGCATCAGGATCCCCACTGGGACCAGTGCGGGAAGCAATGGCAGCGCAATGAAGACGTAGGCCCGCACCGCCAACTGCGCCGCCCCGGCTGACACAATGCTGTTGGGCCACACCGCCGCCTCGATGAACTGGTGGGCCGCGAACACCGTGGGCAGCAAAGCAAATGGCACCTCGCGCCAGTGCTTCACCTCACGCAGGGTCGCGGCGGCTACCGGCAAGAGGGCGGTGCCCACAGCAAGATCCGCCGTCATCGAGAAGCACACGGGCCCATTGTGCATGGTGGCGATCCGCTTCGCCCGGCGTGGGCTGTTCGCGGCGACCCGCTTCGCCCGGCAACGCCGCGCTGGCGATCGGCGCGGCCGCGCTCGCGATCGCCACTACCCCGCGATGGCGGCCGGTCCCCGCGACTCGGAGGTCACCTCGTCGATCACGGTGTAGATGAACTTCATCTTCTCCAGCACAGCGACCGGCAGCACGAACGGGTACAGGTCGTCGTGGCCCATCGACCGGTTCACCATGTTCAGCGACCACGACAGTGGCAGCCACATGTCGATGACCGTCTGGAAAGCGCTGGGGCCCAGGGCCGGACGGTCGAAGGTCGCCGACGCCGAAGCGAAGCCGCACCACGCCGAGGTGTCCAGGGTGTCGCGGATGTGCAGGTAATGGGCGAACGTCTCGGCCCAGTCCTCGGCGGGGTGCATGGTGGCGTACGAGGAGACGAAGTGTTCCTGCCAATCCTCGGGCGGCCCCTCACTGTAGTGCCGGTCGAGCGCCTCCTGGTAGTCGGCGTCGGGGTCGCCGAACAACTCGTTGAAGCGCGCCAAATAGTCTCTGGACCCGGCGATCAGCCGGTAGAAGTAGTAGTGCCCGATCTCGTGCCGGAAGTGCCCCAACAGGGTGCGGTACGGCTCCTCCATCTCCACCCGCAGCTGCTCGCGGTGCACGTCATCGCCCTCGGCCAGATCCAGGGTGATCACGCCGTTGTCGTGCCCGGTCATCACCTTCTCGTGCCCGCTGGACAGCAGGTGGAAGGCCAATCCCTGCTCGGGATCCTCGTCGCGACCGATGATCGGCAACTTGAGCTCATGCAGCTCGGCGATCAGCCGGCGCTTCGCCGCCTCGGCCCGGGCGAACTCGGCCAGGCCGGCGGTGTCGGCGTCGTTGGGCCGCACGGTGGTCAGCGCGCAGGACGCGCACAACAGGCGAGGATTGTTGACGGGAACCAGCCAATTGCATTCGGCCAGTAGCAGATTGGCGCACAGCTGATACTCGGCCGCGTCCACGAAACCCGCATGCTCGCCGGCGTTGTTCTCGGCGATCACCAGCAGGGCCATCTGTTCGAGCGAAAAACCCAGTGCGCTGCCGCAATTCAGGCAGGTGGAGTTCTCGAACGTCAGCCGCTGCCCGCAATTGGGGCAGTTGAAGTCACGCATGGAGCACGTCCCCCTCGAAGGGCACCACGTCGACGGCCACGTCGATCACGCTGTGCTCCGACTCGGTGTAGATGATGCCCCGCAGCGGCGGCACGTCCGCGTAGTCACGGCCGCGCCCGACGATGATGTAGCGCTCGTCGACCAGCTGGTCGTTCGTGGGGTCCAAGCCCAGCCACTCGAACTGGCCGGGCTGCTGCGGTGTCCACACCGCCGCCCAGGCGTGGGTGGCGTCTATACCGATCATTCGATCCTTCCCCGGGGGTGGGTCGGTGGCCAGGTAGCCGGACACGTAGCTGGCCGCCAGACCGTTGGCGCGCAGGCAGGCGATCGCCAGCCGTGCAAAGTCCTGACATACCCCTTCCCGGGCCGCCAGAACCTCTTTTACCCCGGTGGAAATCGTCGTCGACCCCGAGCGGTAGGTGAAGTCGGCGAAAATCCGCGACGCGAGGTCGCGCAGCACGTCCACCAGCGGGCGCTCCGGGGCGAAACTGGGCGCCGCGTACTCGCGCACCTCGTCGGTGATCTCGGGTGGATTCAGGTCGAGGGTGAATTCGGCGGCGAGCGCTCCCCCACCTCCCGTCGGCCGGGCGGCCTCCCACGGCTGCACCGCCGGCCCGGCGGTGTAGAGCCCCGGGGCCGGCGGATAGACGTCCACGATGGAATCGCTGGTGACGGTCAGGGTGTGGTGCGGCTCGGTGACGTGGAAGTACGAGCTGATGTTGCCGTAGACGTCGGCGCTGGTGGAGACGTCGGCGGGGGCCGGTTCGATGGTCAGCCGGTGCTCGACGCAGCGCTGCCGCAGCGAATCCCGCGGGGTGAGGAAACCGCGGCCGTAGGAGCTGGTCACGACGTCGGAGTAGCGGTACTCGGTGCGGTGGGTGACCCGGTGGCGGCGGGCGGCCCCGGCGTCGGCTTCAGTCACATGGCTGATCACATCACACGCCGGACCGTCGCGCCGTCCGCGGCGCGAAACCGTTTGCCGATACGGCGGCACGCGGGCCAAACCGGGAGCACAATCGAGAGGTGGCCACGTGGTACGACGTCGCCCACATCGTTCGTGAGCTGGCACTCACCTCCGAGCCGTCACCGCACGATTGGCGGGTCGGCAAGAAGTTGCTGGCCTGGGAGCGGCCGCTGCGCCCGTCCGAACGCGAGGCGCTGGCCCGCGACGGGTCGGAACCGCCTGGGGGCGACATCCTCGGCGTGCGGGTGTCCGACGAGGGGGTCAAGTTCGGGCTGATCACCGACGAGCCGGACGTCTATTTCACGACCCCCCACTTCGACGGCTACCCGGTCGTGCTGGTCCGGCTGGCCGAGGTCTCCGTGCGCGACCTCGAGGAGCTGATCACCGAGGCCTGGCTGACGCAGGCCCCGCGGAAGTTGGTCCAGGAATTCCTGGCCGACTCCCGCTGAACCGTTATCCGTGCCGTAGGTCGATCACGCGTTGCAGGTCGTCGACGCACGCGCCGACGACGTCGGCGAGGATCAACTGCGTTTTCTCGCGGGCAACCGACTGCAATTCCGAAGCGTGGTGACGCGCGGACGCGATGTACGCGCACGCGCCGGCCGGGTCGGGGTCGGCAAGGGCTGTCGCGGCCGCGAGCACCACCGACACGGTGTGCACGATCTGCGGATGCCCCTCGCGACAGCCGTCAGAGGTGGGATTGGGAGTAGGGGCGACGGCGCGGGCCAGTTGCAGCACCGAGCCGGCCAGCAGGGCCACGTACACGGCCTGGCGATCGGCGGCGTGGACCGTGTCGCGCATGCCCCAGCGGCGCGGCGCGATACGCACGACTTGGCGGGCGGTGGTGCGCGCCTCGAGCAGTCCGCTGAGCTGTTCGTGTACTCGGTCGACCGCCGTCAGCGGCCAGTCGGGTGCCGGCGCTTTGCGTCCGACGGCGACGTCCGCGGCACGCGCCAACACGTCGTGCAGCACCCCCAGCACGCCGACGCGCGCAATGCGCAGCACCTTCAGCGGGTCGGCGGGGAACAGCAGGACTGCGAACACGATGGCCACGCCACCGCCGATCAGCGCGTCGAAGATGCGCTCCCAGCCGAGGCCGCTGTGGAACAGCGCCAACACCAGGATCGCCGACACCGCGGTCTGGTTGGCGAACATCATCCCGTGCCCGATGAAGCCGCCCCCGATGAACACCGCGGCGCCCAGCGCGATCAATGCGGCGATCGCGATGGGGACCGCGCCGGGGCCGAGCAGGGCCTGCACCACCGAGCCCAGCCCAATCCCGAAAGTCACCCCGACCATCATCTGGACGGCGCGTTGCGCGCGCAGCACGTTGCTCGTCGACAACGACACCGCGGCCGCGATCGGTGCGAAGAACGGCTGCGGATGCTGTAGGACGTCGTGCGCGAGATACCACGACAGGCCTGCGGCGACGGCGGTCTGTACCAGGTTGAACCACACCAGCCGCAGGCGTTTGCCGCCGGCACGCGCGGCGGCGAGAACCAGCGATAGCCCCGCCTGCCGCGACGTGCCCACCGGCTAGGTCCGGTTTAACTCGAACAACGGAATGACGCGGCTGGTCTTGGACTGGTATTCGGCGAACACCGGCGCCGCGGCGACGATCTTCGGCAGGACTTCCTCGCGCTCGTCGGACGGCAACTCGCGCGCCGTGACGGCGAACTCCTGCACTCCCTGCGGGGCGCCGATCTCGACCCGGGCCTGCGGGTTGGCCCGCAGGTTGTGCACCCACGCCGGGCTGACGGGCGAGCCGGCGAAGGAGCCGATGATGATGAGCTTGCCGTCGATGCGGAAGTAGGCCAGCGGGGAGATCCTGGGCTGTCCGGACTTGGCGCCCGTCGTGGTGAGCAACAGCAGATGGGCATTCTCGAACTGGCCGCCCACCTTGCCGCTGTTGGTCCGGAACTCGTCGATGATGGCGCTGTTGAAGTTGTTGATCGTCGCGGTGTCAGGCATTTCGGTCATGCCCGGTCAACCTTGTCCGGCTTGACGTCTATTCCGGATTCCTTGCGTTGCTGGGCGGTGATGGGCGCGGGCGCCTCGGTGAGCGGGTCGACGCCGCCGCCGGTCTTGGGGAACGCGATCACCTCGCGGATGGAGTCCACCCGGGACAGCAGCGCGTTGATCCGGTCCCAGCCGAAGGCGATCCCGCCGTGCGGCGGTGCGCCAAAGGTGAACGCCTCCAACAGGAATCCGAACTTGTCCTCGGCCTCGGCGCGGTCCAGGCCCATCACCGCGAACACCCGCTCCTGGATGTCACGGCGGTGGATACGGATCGAGCCGCCCCCGATCTCGTTGCCGTTGCAGACGATGTCGTAGGCGTCGGCGAGCACGCCGCCGGGGTCGGTGTCGATGACGTCCTCGAACTCGGGCTTGGGCGAGGTGAACGCGTGATGCACCGCCGTCCACGCCCCCGCGCCGACGGCCACGTCGCCGGCGGCGGTCGCCTCCTCGGCCGGCTCGAACAGCGGTGGGTCCACCACCCACACGAACGCCCATGCGTCGGGGTCGACGAGGCCCAGCCGGTCCGCGATCTCGTTGCGGGCCGCACCGAGCAGGGCCCGCGACGACTTGGGCGGGCCGGCCGAGAAGAAGATGCAGTCCCCCGGCTTGGCCCCGACGTGCGCGGCCAGCCCGTCGCGCTCGGCGTCGGACAGGTTCTTGGCCACCGGCCCGCCGAGCGTGCCGTCGTCGGCCACCAGCACGTAGGCCAGGCCGCGGTGCCCGCGCTGTTTGGCCCACTCCTGCCAGCCGTCCAGCGTGCGCCGTGGCTGCGACGCCCCACCGGGCATGACCACCGCACCGACGTACGGTGCCTGGAAGACGCGAAAGGTGGTGTCGGAGAAGAACTCTGCGCACTCGACGAGCTCCAGCCCGAACCGCATGTCCGGCTTGTCCGAGCCGAACCGGCGCATCGCGTCGGCATAGCTGATCCGCGGGATCGGCGTCGGGATCTGGTAGCCGATCAGCGCCCACAGCGCGGTCAGGATCTCCTCGGAGATCGCGATGATGTCCTCGGCGTCGACGAAGCTCATCTCCATGTCGAGCTGGGTGAACTCGGGCTGACGGTCGGCGCGGAAATCCTCGTCGCGGTAGCAGCGGGCGATCTGGTAGTAGCGCTCCATCCCGGCCACCATCAGCAGCTGCTTGAACAGCTGTGGGCTCTGCGGCAGGGCGTAGAACGATCCGGGGTGCAGGCGCGAGGGCACCAGGAAGTCGCGCGCCCCCTCGGGTGTGGAGCGGGTGATCGTCGGCGTCTCGATCTCGACGAAGTCGTGTCGCGCCAGCACCGAGCGGGCGGCGGCATTGACCTTGGAACGCAGCCGGATTGCGGCGGCCGGCCCGTCGCGGCGCAGGTCGAGGTAGCGGTACTTCAGCCGCAACTCCTCGCCGGCGGGCTCGTCGAGCTGGAACGGCAGCGGCGCGCTCTCGCCGAGCACGGTCAGCGACGCGGCGTTGACCTCGATGTCACCCGTGGCGATCTCGGGGTTGGCGTTGCCCTCCGGGCGGATCTCGACGACCCCGGTGACCGCGATGCAGAACTCGGCGCGCAACCGGTGCGCCTGGGCCAGCACGTCCTCGGCGCGGAACACCACCTGGGCGATGCCCGAGGCGTCGCGCAGGTCGATGAAGATGACGCCGCCGTGGTCGCGGCGGCGAGCCACCCAGCCCGCCAGAGTCACCTGCTGCCCGGCTTCGCTGCTTCTCAGCGAACCGGCGGCGTGGCTGCGCAGCACAAACACTCCCTTTCAGCAGGCTTTGGACGAGTGCCCAGTCTAGAGCAGGTACTTTCGGTCCTATCGCCACCAACCCCCCAATGAGAATCGCACTAGTCGGCCCCGGCGCCGTCGGCACGACGGTCGCCGCACTGCTGCACAAGGCCGGGCATTCGGTGCTGGTGTGCGGCCACACCCCCCGAGACCGCATCGAATTGCGGCCCGACGGCGCGGATCCGATCGTCGTCCCGGGGCCCGTGCACACCGATCCCCGCGAGGTGAACGGGCCCGTCGACGTGGTGGTTCTGGCGGTCAAGGCCACCCAGAACGATGCCGCGGCCGGATGGCTGGCCCGCCTGTGCGGGCCGCACACGATCGTCGCGGTGCTGCAGAACGGCGTCGAGCAGGTCGAGCGAGTACAGCCGCACTGCCCGTCGTCGCCCGTGGTCCCCGGCATCGTCTGGTATTCCGCGGAAGCCCAGCCCGGCGGCTGGGTCCGGCTGCGCACCGAGCCCGCGCTGGTACTGCCCAGCGGGCCCTCGGCGGAGGCGATCGCCGATCTGCTGCGCGGCGCGGGATGCCGGGTGGACTGCGACCCCGACTTCATCACCGCGGCCTGGCGCAAGTTGCTCACCAACGCGCTGGCCGGGTTCATGGCGCTGTCCGGGCGGCGGTCCGGCATGTTCCGCCGCGACGACGTCGCCGCACTGTCGCGCCGCTATGTCGCCGAGTGCCTGGCGGTGGCGCGGGCCGAGGGCGCCCGGCTGCCCGACGGCATCGTCGACGAGCTGGCGGAGATGTTCCGCCGCGCACCCGAGGACATGGGGACGTCGATCCTGGCCGACCGGGAGAACGGCCGTCGGATGGAATGGGACATCCGCAACGGGGTGATCATCCGCAAGGCCCGCGCCCATGATCTGGCGACGCCGATCAGCGACGTCGTTGTGTCGTTACTGGCCGCGGCCAGCGACGGGCCAGGCTAGATTCGAGCCATGTTCCCCTGCGACCGCGTGGACATGAGCTTCATCGACAGCGCGCCGTTCGTGTTCCGCAACAGCGTCGACCTGGCCATCACGCCCGAGCAGCTGTTCGAGGTGCTCGCCGACGCGGAGTCCTGGCCGCGCTGGGCGAGCGTGATCACCAAGGTGACCTGGACCAGCCCCGAGCCGCGCGGCGTGGGCACCACCCGCGTCGTCGAGATGCGCGGCGGCATGGTCGGCAATGAGGAATTCCTGGCGTGGGAGCCGTTCAGCCACATGGCTTTCCGGTTCAACGAATGCTCGACGCAGGCCGTCGCCGCGTTCGCCGAGGACTACCGGGTCGAGGCCATCCCCGGTGGTTGCCGGCTGACGTGGACCATGGCGCAGAAGCCCGCGGGCCCGGCGCGGCTGGCGATGTACCTGGTGGGGCCGCTGCTGAACCTGGGCCTTCGCCGATTCCTGCGCAACCTGCGCAGCTACACCGATGCCCGCTACTCCGCGACCCAGCAACATTAGGAGCCTGCCGTGACCTTCAACGAGGGTATGCAGATCGACACCAGCACCGCGTCCTCGTCGGGGGGCGGCATGGGCATGGCGCTCGGCGGCGGCGGCCTCGGGCTGCTCATCCTCATCGGCGCGCTGCTGTTGGGCGTCGATCCGGGCCGCGTCATGGACCAGTCGCAGTCGAACACAAGCGGTTACTCCGCGCCCGGATTCGACCTGAGCCAGTGCAAGACCGGCGCCGATGCCAACAAGTACGTGCAGTGCCGCGTGGTCGCCACGGGCAACTCGGTGGACGCGGTCTGGCACCAGCTGATGCCGAGGTACACCCGGCCGCACGTGCGGCTGTTCACCGGCTCGGTCGACACCGGCTGCGGGCCGGCGACCACCGCGGTGGGGCCGTTCTACTGCCCGGTGGACCAGACCGCGTACTTCGACACCGACTTCTTCCAGGAGCTGGTCGACAAATTCGGTTCCAGCGGAGGGCCGTTCGCCCAGGAGTACGTGGTCGCCCACGAATACGGCCACCACGTGCAGCAGCTGCAGGGCGTCCTGGGCCGCTCGCAGCAGGGGGCGAAGGGCGCCGGCGGCAACGGCGTGCGCACGGAGTTGCAGGCGGACTGCTACGCGGGCATCTGGGCGCACTACGCGTCGACCGTCAAGCAGGAGAGCACCGGTGTGCCGTACCTGCAGCCCTTGAGCGACCAGGACATCCAAGACGCGCTGTCGGCCGCGGCGTCGGTGGGCGACGACCGGATTCAGAAGGAAGCGACCGGGCGGGTCAACCCGGAGTCGTGGACGCACGGCTCGTCGGAGCAGCGGCAGCACTGGTTCACCGTCGGCTACCAGAGCGGCGACCCGAAGCAGTGCGACACCTTCTCCGCCCCGAGTCTGGGTTAGTCCGCCTGCAGTTTCGGCAATTCCGCACCCGGCGGTGACGCCGCTCGTCCCATGGCGGCGGCCCGCTTCGCCCGGCTCCGCCGCGCTCACGACCACCGCTAGGTCGTGCGCGGGTCAGGTGCGTGCCCTAGACTTCTACCCCGCCGCACGACGCGAAAGGCGTTGCCCGTATGTCGGATATGACGCAGGAGCGCACCGACGCCGCGGAGGTGTCGGCGTGGGCACCGTTGCGCAACCAGGTTTTCCGTGCGCTGTTCGTCGCGCAGTTCGTCTCCAACGTGGGCACCTGGATGCAAAGTGTGGCCGCGCAATGGGTCTTGGTGGAGGGCGGCAGCAGCGCCACCGTCGTGGCATTGGTCCAGACCGCGAGCCTCGGGCCGACGCTGGTGTTGGCACTGTTTTCCGGCGCGCTCGCCGACGTATTCGACCAGCGACGGTTGCTGATCGTCCTGCAGTCGTATGCGGTGTTGGTGGCGCTCGCGCTGGCAGGACTGACCTACTTCGGCCACCTCACCCCGACGGCTCTGCTGCTGTTCACCCTGGCCATCGGCGTCGCCTCCGCGATCACGGCGCCTGCCTGGCAGGCGATCCAGCCCGAGGTCGTCCCCCGCGAGCAGATCACCGCCGCGGCGACGTTGGCCAGCGTCTCGGTCAACGTCGCCAGGGTGGTCGGGCCCGCGATCGGCGGCATCGTGCTGGCGGTGACCGGTCCGGCGGCGGTCTTCGCGATCAACGCGATCTCGTTCGTGGGCATCATCGTCGCCTTGGCGGCGTGGCAGCGACCCAAGCAGATCGCGCCCATCGAGCGAGAACACCTCGGCCAGGCGATCCTGACGGGACTGGCCTATGTGGTCAACGGTCCGATCTACCGCCGGATCCTGCTGCGCGCAGCCCTTTTCGTCTTCCCCGCCTCGGCCCTGCTGGCGCTGCTGCCCGTGACGGCCGCCGACACCTGGCACCTGCGGGCCGGCGGCTACGGTCTCGCGCTGGGCGCCATCGGTGTCGGCGCCGTGCTGGCCGTCGCGGTCCCCGCGCCGCTACGCCAGAAGGTGCCGCCCAACACACTGCTGGCGGGGTGCGCCGCCGCATACGGCGCCGCCACGCTCGCGGTGGTCTTTCTGCCGTTCGCCGCGGCGGCGCCGTTCCTGGTGTTGTCGGGGATGACCTGGCTGATCACGCTGACAACGTTGAACGCCGCGGCGCAGCTGCATCTGCCGCGCTGGGTGCGCGCCCGCGGGTTGGCGATGTACCTGCTGGTCTTCACCGGCTCACAGGCGCTCGGGTCGTATCTGTGGGGTGTCGTCGCCACGCGCGAAGGACTGGGCGTGGCGTTGACCGTGGCGGCGGTGCTGCTGGGCGTCACCGCGCTGAGCGTCGTCCCGCTCGGGCTGCGGCCGGAAACCGGGAAGCTGAGCCGCGACATCTCGCGGGCCTGGCCGTCACCCATGGTCGTCTTCGAACCGTGCCCCAACGACGGGCCCGTCCTGGTGACCGTGCGCTATCGCGTCGCGACCGACACCCTCCAAGACTTCGTCAAGGCGATGAGCGCGGTGCGGCGCTCACGGCTGCGAACGGGCGGCCACAGCTGGGGGCTGTATCACAGCCTGGAACATCCCGACACGGTGCTCGAACGGTTCACGGTGCCATCGTGGACCGAATTCGAACGCCAGCACACCGAACGCTGGCTGGAGTCCGACCACGACGGGGTGACCAACGCCGTGGGCTACACCGTCGACAACACCCGCCACCACGAGTACTACCTCGCGCTGCGGGTGCGCCACTGACCCGCGCCCGGCGGCGCGGTGTTCGCTATCGGCGAACCGGCGTCGGCCGGCTCACCAGGGTCGCGTGGAGCAGGTGACCCCGGTGGTGGCGCTCTGCGTCACCACGACCTGGCCGTCGACGGCGATCTGGCACTGAATCTGCGGGGTGTTCGACGAATCGCAGTCCGGCCAGTGGCACCCGCCGCTCGCGTTGACGAAGGCCCACTGATTCGGGTCGTTCAGTGTCGTGTTGTAGACCAGCGGCTGATTTGCGGCGAACGCTGTCTGCACGCTGTTCAGGTACTGCGAGGAGTTGGCGTTGAACGCCGCCTGGCTGGGCGGATCGGTGTTCATGTAGCGGACGTTGCCGGTGAGGTTGCCGGTGGCGGTGATGGTGTAGGTCACCTGGTGGCCGGCCGGGTCCGCCGATGAGGTCGCGGGCGTGACGGCCACCGCTGCGGCGGCCGCAAACGTCGCCGCCGCGACCCCCGTGGTCACTATTCGCACGTTCGTCATATCGAAAACGCTACCCAATTCGTTACGGCACTACGCACGAATAGCGCTCCGTGCTGTGCGCCCGTGCCCGCGGCGACCGCCACCAGCGGCCACCGTTCCGCGGCGTTCACCGGCTTCGGGTATGAAGCAGGGGTGGCCGACGATCCCGCCGCCCCCCGAGGCAACGATCCGGCCCCCGGCATCAGCCGCCGCAGGTTGTTGACCACCAGCGCGGTCTCGGCCGCCCTCGGCGCGGGCGTCGGGGGCGGGGCCACCTTGGTGTGGTCGCACCCCAGCGCGCCCGCGCTCTGGTATCAGCCCAGCCGCAACGGCGCGCCGCCGGTGACCGGGCTGCACCTGCAATTCGGGCGGCACGCCGGCACCGAGGCCGTGGTGTCCTGGCACACCGTCGACGCGGTCCGCAACCCGCGCGTCATGCTCGGCACGCCAACGTCGGGCCTCGGGCGCACGGTCGCGGCCGAAACCCGCACCTATCGCGATGCCAAGTCCAACACCGAGGTCCGCGTCAACCACACCCGCCTGACGGACCTGACCCCGGACACCGACTACGTGTACGGCGCCGTGCACGACGGCGCGGAGCCCGAGATGGGCACCTTCCGCACCGCGCCGTCGGGACGTAAACCCTTCCGCTTCACCAGCTTCGGCGACCAGTCCACGCCGACACTGGAGCGGATGCCCGACGGCACCTACGGCACGGACAACATCGGATCGCCCGCGTCCGCCGACACCACCCTGGCAATCGAACGCATGGCGCCCCTGTTCAACCTGGTCAACGGCGACCTGTGCTACGCCAACCTCGCGCAGGACCGGATCCGCACGTGGTCGGCGTGGTTCGACAACAACACCCGATCGGCGCGCTACCGGCCGTGGATGCCCGCGGCGGGCAATCACGAGAACGAATTGGGCAATGGCCCAGTCGGTTACGCCGCCTATCAGACGTATTTCGCGGTGCCCGACTCGGGATCGAGCCCCGAAACGCGAGGGCTGTGGTATTCATTCACCGCCGGCTCGGTGCGGGTGATCAGCCTGAACAACGACGACGTGGCGTTTCAGGACGGCGGCAACTTCTACGTGCACGGCTACTCGGGCGGAGAGCAAAAGCGTTGGCTGGCAGCCGAACTCGTCGCCGCCCGGCGGGACCCGGACATCGACTGGATCGTCGTGTGCATGCACCAGACGGCGATCTCCACCGCCGACGCGCCCGCCAACGGCGCCGACCTGGGGATCCGCGAGGAATGGCTCCCGCTGTTCGACCAGCACCAGGTCGACCTCGTGGTGTGCGGCCACGAACACCATTACGAGCGATCGCATCCGTTACGCGGCACGCAGCAGACCGACACCCGAACGCCGATACCGGTGGACACCCGCACCGACGTCATCGACCCGACCAAGGGGACGGTGCACGTCGTCATCGGCGGCGGCGGCACGTCCGCGCCCAGCAACGGCTTCTTCTTCGCAGAGCCGCGCTGCCGGGTGTTGACCGGGGTCGCCGCGTTCGACCCCGGGCTGGGGCGCAAGGCACCGATCTACGTTCTGGAGGACGCACCGTGGTCCGCCTTCCGAGACCGCGACAATCCCTACGGTTTCGCGGCGTTCGACGTCGACCCGGGCCAACCCGGCGGCGACACCTCGATCAAGGCCACCCATTACGCGCTGAGCGGGCCGTTCGGCGAAGTGACCGTGGTGGACCGGTTCACGCTGACCAAGCCGCGCCGAGACAGGCCGGCCTGAATCAAAACAGCGTCGCCTGAACGCTTTCCGGCTCCAGCGGCGCCGCCACGACGGGCCGGCGGAACGAGCGCTGCTCGCCGCCCAGCCGGTATTTCGCGATCAGCGGCGCGGCCCGCGCCCGCAGCATCTCGCGGTAGCCGGGCGGCAGGTACGCGCCGCGCCGGTACAGCTCGCGGTAGCGGCCCACCAACTCCGGATGCGAGCCACCCAGCCAGGACATGAACCAGCCCCGGGTCGAGCCGCGCAGGTGCAGGCCGAAGACCGTGACACCGGTGGCGCCGGCCGCCGCGATCTGGCCCAGCAGGCCATCGAGATGCTCGACGGAGTCGGTCAGGTACGGCAGCACCGGCGCCACCATCACGTGGCAGTCCAGGCCCGCCTCGCGGATCGCGGTGATCAGGCCCAGCCGCGCCTGCGGCGTGGGCGTGCCGGGCTCGACGTCCCGATGCAGCTCCGGGTCACCGACGGCCAGCGACACCGCGACCGACAGCGGAACGTGTTGCGCCGCATCGGCGATCAGGGGCAGGTCGCGCCGCAGCAGGGTGCCCTTGGTGAGGATCGACAGCGGTGTGCCGGACTCGGCGAGGGCGCCGATGATGCCGGGCATCAGCGCGTAGCGACCCTCGGCCCGCTGGTAGGGGTCGGTGTTGGTGCCCAGCGCGACGGTCTCGCGCCGCCACGACGGCCGGCGCAGCTCGCGGCGCAGCACCTCGACGACGTTGGTCTTGACGATGACCTGGCTGTCGAAGTCGTTGCCGCAGTCGAGGTCCAGGTATTCGTGGGTGGGCCGGGCGAAGCAGTAGCGGCACGCGTGCGAGCAGCCCCGGTAGCCGTTGACGGTGTACCGGAACGGCAGCGCAGAAGCGCCCGGCACCTTGTTGAGCGCGGACTTGCACAGCACCTCGTGGAAGGTGATCCCCTCGAACTGCGGGGCGCGCACACTGCGGACCAGGCCGATCCGCTGCAGCCCCGGCAGCGCACCGTCCTCGACCGGCTCCCCGTTGACCGCGACGGCCTGGTCCACCCAGCGCATACTTCTATTCGAACATCAGTTCGATATCGAGTCAAGCCTATGTGGTCGAGTCAGATGTGGCCGGGCTTCTTGATCGGCGCAGGGTGGCCTCGTCGGCGGCCACGGCGTCGCGACCCTGAAGCGCCGCGGCGAACGCCGAAATGATCGTGCCATCCACCAGATCTCCTAGCTGCCGAATCCCGCGGGCACGGGTGTCGTGCGGGCGTTGATCAGGGTGGGCCGGTCGCGGTCGGCGATGCCGGCCTTGACCAGTTCGTACACTTCGTCGGAGCTTTGTGCTTCGTGGGCGTCGACGCCGTAGCTGGCCGCGGTTCCGACGATGTCGAGGCCGGGGATGTCGAGTCCCGGGACGTTCGGGGTCTTCTCCCAGACGCCGAATTCTTTGACCACGCCGTATTCGGCGTTGGAGGCCACCACCACGGTGAGCGGGATGTTGTAGCGTGCCGCGCTCCACAGCGCGGTGATCGCGTAGTGGATGGAGCCGTCGCCCATCAACGACACGACCGGGCGGTCGGGTGCCGCGATTTGCGCACCGACCGATGCCGGCAGCCCCCAGCCGAGTCCCCCACCGGCGGCCGACAGATGTGACCGCGGATTGCCCGGTCGGATGCTTTCGGTCATGACGATCTCGTTACTGCCCGCTTCGCTGACCCACAGGGTGTCCGCGGGTGCGGCGTGAGCGACGGCGGTCCACAGATCCGCGGGCTTGAGCGGCACCTGCTCCGATACCCGTTCCGGGGCTGCGGCGCGTGGCGCGGGCGCGGAGCGCCGGGTGGGTTTGACCGCCGCCGCCAGGGCCCGAGTGGCGGCGCGAATGTCGGCGACGATCGCGTCACCGACGGGGGCGCGGGCGGCCTCGTCGGGATCGTTGGTGATCTGGATCAAACGTGCGCCGCTCGGCAGGTACGGCCCCGGCACCAACGGGTAATAGCGAAACACCGGCGTCCCGATCGTGAGGATCAGGTCGTGGCCCGCGAGAAGCCCGGAGATCCAGCCCGCCCCCGGGGGCAGCGCGCCGTGATAGAGCCGGTGATTCTCCGGGAAACCGCTCCAGCCGGTCAATGGTGCGGTGAACACCGGCGATTCGGTGCGCTCGGCCAGCTCGACCACCGCGTCATAGGCGTCGTAGCGGTCGATGTCGCCGCCGACGATGATCGCCGGCGACGTGGCGGCGTCGAGTTGTGCACCGACCTGCTCGGCCAGCTCGGTCGGAAAACCCGTTGCGTGGGTCACGGTGCGATCGCGCACCACCGCGATGTCGGCGAGCTGGTCGCCGGTCAGTTCGATCGGCATGTCGTCCATCGGCAGCGAGACGAAAACCGGTCCCATCGGTGGGGTGGTGGCCAGGTGGATCGCGCGCGCCAGCACGGCCGGGGACTCGCTGGCGGTCGCCGGCTCGGCGGCCCATTTCACGAACGGCTTTGGTGTTGTGGTGGGTTCGTGATTGGTCAGCAGGCAGTACTGGTTCTGCATGTTGCGGCGCTGGTTGCCCGCGGTGATGATCAGCGGCGTCTTGTTGACGTAGGCGTTGTAGATCTGGCCTTGCGCGTTACCCATGCCAGGGGCGGTGTGCAGGTTGACCACGGCGGGACGGCGGGTGACTTGCGCGTAGGCGTCGGCCATCCCGACCGGGATCATTTCCTGCAGGCCCAGGAAGTAGCGGAAGTCGTCGGGAAAGTCTTGCAACAGCGCCAATTCCGACGAGCCGGGATTGCCGAAAAAGGTGGTCAGATTGTGTGAGCGGAACAGGTCGAGGATGGCGTCGCGCACTGTGGTCATGGGTGGCCGTTGCTTTCGTTCGAAGTTGTGAAAGGAGTCAGTCGAGTTCCCCGGGCACGGGGCTAAGCGCCCAGTTCAAGGCGAAGTCGGCGACTTCTTCCCATCCCGGTGCGCCGCAAGTGAAGTGGTCTCGCTCAGGGAAGAGCGTGTAGGCGGTGATCGCGGCCGAGTGTTCGACGTTTTTCGTGTAGTTCTCGTGCTGCACTGCGGGCGGCAGGATGTGGTCGTGGCCGCCGGCGATGAACAGCAGCGGCGCGCGGTCGTCGTTGGCGAAGTTGTAGGTGGTGGCCGCGTGGGGCGTGACGTTGGCCAGGCCGCCCTGGAACAAGATGCGCGCCGGTACCGGAACCGCGTACCGCTCATAGGCGACCTGAGATTCGGATTCGGTGAGCGTGTTGGTGAAGGCGTAGTGGAATTGCTCTGGCGTGATGGGCACAGCGCGGTGGACGTTGCCGGGATTTCTCAATACTGGAAACGTAGCCCGGATTTCCGAGAACGGCAGCACTTGGATGCCCTTGACGCCGGCGCCGTCGATGGACACGCCGGCCCGCCCGTAACCCGCGTCGAGCAGCAGCTGCACGAACGTGCCGCCGAACGAGTGGCCCATCAGTATCGGCGGTTCGCTCAGTTCGCCGATGACCTCGGCGAGGTGATCGAAGACTTCCCGCACCCCAAGGTCGGCCAGCGGAGAGGGGTCCTCGCGTAGCGCGGCGACCCCCGTCGGGCCGGGCGCCACACCCGGGTAGCCCGGCGTCAAAACGGCGAATCCCCTGGCGCGGTAACGGGCAACCCAGTCCTCCCACGCAAGCGGCGTCATCCACAGGCCGTGCACCAAAACGATGGTCTGATCGGAGGGCGCGTTCACAGCAAGAAGCGTGATCGTTCAGTGTGGACTGCACAATGAACGGCAGCCCAGATTTACGATCACGAAACCTGTGCCGGGGCACAACGGGGCGCGCGGCGATTTACGATCCGCTACATGTTGCAGCAACGACCGCTGACCGTGCTCACCAATCGCGTGCGACAACAGTCGGGCGCAATCGTGACCAAGGTCCTCGCCCGGCTGCGCGCTGAAGTACCCGACTATTTGCCCATCGACGACGACAACGGCGAGACCGTTAGGGGCAACATCGCCGAGTACCTCGACGAAATGCTCGAATGGATCGACCGAGGCACTGACCCAGGCCACCACAGCTTCGATTCCGCCATTCATCACCGCGCCAGCCAAGGTCTGACGCAGTCAAGTCTCTTGCACGCCTACCGCCTCGGCGCGGCGACCATCTGGGACGAGCTCGCACGCCTGGCGGACACAGGGGAAATCGAAAAGGAAGCCCTCATCGCGGCGACACCGTCCATCTTCGCCTGGATGAACGCCAATTCGCTTCGCGCACACGCGGTTTTCCGGGAAATCGACATCCGCAGCGCCCGACGCAACGAACAGGTTCGCGCCGCCCTGCTGGATACGGTGCTGTTCAACGAATCCAGCGTCGGAGCAGCGTTCTGGGACGCGGTCGCCGCCCTCGGTCTCCCGCGGACGGGCCAGCTCACGATCATCTCGGCAACCAGCGCCGAGCCTTCGGTGGAGCATTCGCCTCCCGACATCGAGACGCTGATCTCGGCGCACCCCGCGGTTCAGGACTCGTGGTTTCGTCTCACGTCCCACTCGCAATTGGGGGTCGTATCGCTTCGACGGAACCGCGCGGACGCCCTGGACAGCATCGCCGCCACCATCTGCACCGACATCCCGATCATGATTGGGCTCAGCAGCCCCTTCACCGACGTCGCTGACTGCTCAAAAGCCCGCGCTCAAGCTCAGGTCGCCATGTCAGCCTCGTCGAACAGTCGCCCGATTACTCGCTACAACCGCGACGTCATCGCGGTCTTGCTCGCCAGCTCGCCAGACGCCGCCGCATCCGTAGTGACAACCACACTGGGACCGGTACTCGAGTTGCCAGCCGAACGGCGCGAACCACTCCTGACCACCGTCGACACCTGGCTACAGCGCGGCCAGTCCGTCTCGGCCACCGCCGACGAACTGCACTGTCACCGCAACACCATCAACTACCGATTGCGCCGATTCGCCGAACTCACCGGACGACCGCTGGCCGACAATTTCTGGCTGGCCCAAGTCGCAGTGGCGCTGGAAGCTGCACGCACCTAGAAGCGAGACCGCGCGCGATCTGGACGACGCCTGGTCCCAAAGCGCCAAGCGCTCTGAAAATTGTTCGGGCAGCTCCCGACTGCCTCCGCGGTCCCGGGGCACGAGCTATTCGAACAACGCTCCATGAGCTCGCCAAGCCCTGCGCAAACTCCTCTCGTGCAGCGCCCGTTCAGAGAACGGCGTCGGCAAGGCGATCCACCTGATCGATGGCGCCGACGGAGGGATGAAAGATGAGCCCGTCGAAACCGAGGTCGCGGTAAGCGCGCACGGTGACCGCCGCGTCCTCCGGGGTGGTCAGCATGTCGGCGACGTTGAGAGCCGCGTAGTCCGGTTTGAATCCGTAGTAGCGCTGCAGGTGCTCCCGCCCGAGTCGGACGGCTTCCTCACCACCGAACGCGAAGTTCACGCTGGCGTGCAGTCGCGGCTGCCCGGGCCGGCCCGCCTCCCGCCACGCCGCGCGTGCCCGATCGGCGAATGACGCCTGATTGTCGTAGTCGCGCAGGGCGCCGGCAGACCAGCCGTCACCCATCGTCACGACCCGGCGCATGGTCGCCTCCGACCGTCCCCCGAACAGGATGGGGATGCGCAAGGGGCGTGGGCACAGCGCCTTGTCGCCGGTGACCGGCGTGGCGCGCCACGCCTCGCCCAACAATCCCACCGTCTCGTCCAGAACGCGCCCCCGCCGACGGAAGTCCACGCCAGCCGCCACATAGTCGTCGGTCCGGTTACCCACACCCAGACCCACCATCAGCCGGTTGTCGGTGACGTCCGCGATGGTGGCGAGCTGCTTGGCGAGCAGCGCGGCCGGATAGAGGGGTGCCAGCAAAATGTTTGTGATCAAACCGATTTCACTGGTCGCGCCTGCGGCGAGGGACAATGCGACGATCGAATCGAGGCTCTCGTAGACCAGCCGGTCGATGGTGGCCAGGCCCGCGAATCCCCGTTGTTCCGCCCGGCGGGACCAAGGCACCGTCAACGACCCGCGCACATGGGCGATGTGGCTCGGCAATCCGATTCCGAGTTGCATGGCGATCCTCCGCTATTTCGACTGCGCGGTCGGCTGATTGATGACATCGAAGGTCTCGTCGTAGCAGCCGTCGCGCGCGGCGAACCGTACACGCCGGGCGGCATCGACCACCACCTCGGTGGCGTCCGGCTCCGATCGCAACCACGAAATGACCTCGGCGACAAAGGAATCCAGCGTCATCACATGGCGCGCAGGTCCAAGACCACGCTGAATGTCTGTCTCCACCCGGGGCGGGACGATCTCGATCACCTGAACCGCCGTGTCGCGCAGCTGGTGGCGCAGCGACTCGGTGTAGGAGTGCAGCGCCGCTTTGGTCGCGCAATACGTCGGCGCGACCGCCTTGGGTACGAACGCAAGGGCGGAGGTGACGTTGATGATCGCGGCGTCCGGCTGCGTGAGCAGGGTGGGCAGCAGCGACGCGGTGAGTCTTAAAGGCCCGAGCAGGTTGACCGCCACGATCGCCTCCGCCGCGGTGGTGTCATCCGCCAGCAGGTTCTCGGTGCGCATGATTCCCGCGTTGTTGATCACGACGTTCAGCCCGGGATGGCGACGAGCCACCTCCGCGGCCAGCCGGCCGGCGCTGGTCGGGTCGCTTTGATCGAATTGCAGATGTTCCATGCCCGGGTTGGCGGCCACGGCGGCTTGCAGGACCTCGCGGCGCCGCCCCGCGATGATGATCCGGTTGCCCAGGCGGTGCAACGATTCGGCCAGGCCGCGGCCGATCCCACTGCCTCCCCCGGTCACCAGCACGACATTGCCCGTCAGCTTCATGGTGCAAGGCTGGCAGTACCGCTCACCAAACACCCAACGTTCGGCTCACACCGTCGAGAAACCCTCATCTATCGTCGGTATCTGCGTAACATTGCTCATGATCGATCCCCTGGACGGACAGATTCTCCATGCCCTCCAGATCTCGCCCAGGGTGTCCTTTCGGCGCATCGCCGAGGTTGTCGGAGCGAGCGAACAAACGGTTGCCCGCCGCTACCACCGTTTGCGCCGAAACGGAGTCGTGCGCGTCGTGGGGCTGGTGAATCCCGGGGTCGACGGCAATGGCGATTGGGCGCAGTGGGTGTGCCGGATACACGCCAAGCCCGATCGCATACCCCAGCTGGCCGACGCACTGGTCCGGAACCCGGACGTTTCCCACGCCAACGTCCTGTCGGGCTGGACCGACCTGGTCTGCACCATCCGGGCACCGCTCGGCGAGAGCCGCGAAGACATGCTGCTGCAACGACTTCCGCGCACGAGTTCGGTCATCGACATCGACATCGAGGTGGTGCTGCACACGTTCGGGCGACCCCCGACCGCGCCATGGACGGGCTACGGCCACAAGCTCAGCGCCGAACAGGCCGAACGAATCCTCGGTGTTGCCGAGGCGGTGACAACCGGCCGGCCGTCGCCGCCGGCCCCCGAGGACCGGCCCATGCTCAACGCGCTGGCCGACGACGGCCGCGCCCCCCACACGAGGCTGGCCGAACGCACGGGATGGTCGGTGGCGCGAGTGCGCAGACGCCTGGCGGCGCTCGAGGCGGCCGGGGCGTTGCTGTACGACGTCGACGTGCTTCCCGAGCGGCTCGGTTACCACCTCAGCGCCATGCTGTGGCTGACCGTCGCGCCCCGACACGTTCAGCGCGTCGGGGAACAGATCGCCGCGCACGATCAGGTGGCCTTCGCCGCCGCCGTCAGCGGTAGGAAGAACCTGATGGCCGTGGTCATCTGCCGTGACGTCCGCGACCTGTATGCCTACCTCACCAACCACCTCGGAGCCATCGAGGAGGTCCTCACCTACGAGGTCAGCACCCGCACCCAGCGACTCAAGCAGCACGGATCCGTCATCGCGCACGGACGGCTGATGAACCCCACCCCATCTCGCGTTCCGCGCGGATCGGCGTCGGCGCGCGACAGCCGAGTCGTAGAGTGAGCGACGACCGTGTCGTAATCACGACGGCTGCGAGGCACCATGACCGAACGCATCGAGGTTCAACGCACCATCGCGGCGGGGGCGCCGGACATCTTCGCCGTGCTCTGCGACCCGCAGGGCCACGTCGCGATCGACTCGTCGGGGATGCTGCAGGACGCGGACGGCCATCCGGTGAGCGGCGTCGGCGACCGGTTCGTGGTGCACATGGACCGCGAGGCACTGAACGACTTTCCGCAATTCGGCAAATACGACGTCACCGTCGACATCACCGAATTCGAACCGGATCGCCTGATCGCCTGGACGGTTCTCGGGCAAATCCAGCCACCGATCGGCCACGTCTACGGTTATCAGCTCCAGCCGACCGAAGACGGCTCGGGAACGGTCGTCACCTCGTTCTACGACTGGTCGAACATCGACCCGAAGTGGCGAGAAGCCGGAATTTTCCCGATCCTGTCCGAGGGTGCGTTGCGGGCGACTTTGGGAATTCTCGACCGCACGGTCCGCCGCGGTTATCCACGCGGGTAGTTCCCGGCGCGCACTCAATTCGCGACGCGGTTTTGTCGCGCATTCGGGTGGGTATCACGTCGGGGCCCCTCAAGAAAGGACCTGACATGTTGCACTCGGTGATTGTGGCGAGTTCGGACCCAATCGCGGCGGGTTTTATCCTGCGCGGCATCAAGGGGATTTTCGTCGCCATCGGCAGCGTGATCGCCGCAATTGTGTGCGCACTAATCGCAATGATGAAGGGACGCAATCCGCTGGGCTGGGGAATTCTCGGCCTGTTCTTCTCGATCCTCACGTTGATCGTCGTCATCGTCATTCCAAGCAAGAAAAGCTGACGCGTCCCCGTCCCCGATCCACTTCGGGAACCGGGCGGTTCGGGGGTATATTGCGGCATGCGGTTCATCTATGTCGCCACGGCAGTCGGCATGGCCATCGGGGTGCCGATGGCGGCAACGCCAGCCCACGCCGATACGGGCGTGGATGGCTACGTTCATTGCATCGGAGGCGACGCGAAGCCCCCGCCGCCCGGAGTATCCGCAGAAAACTGGTTTCCCAGCGTCCTGGTGATAGCGACGGATTTCAATGGCGGTGTGCCTTCCGCCCAAATCGTCCAGCGATTAGTGGATATGGGAGTCAAGCCGGACGACGCCGCCACCCGAGTGCGGTGCTTTGTGGCCAACCAGCCACACTGACGCGAACACCCCGGCGGCATCGCCGCCGGGCGGATGGCCGCGGGTTAGCGGTGCAGAGACGAAAGCACCTCGGTCACAACGGAATCCATGGCCACGGGCACCTGCTCCCCGGTGGCGAGGTCCTTCACCCCGACCGTGCCGGACTCGATGTCCCGGTCCCCCAGGACCAGCGCGATGCGGGCACCGGAACGGTCGGCCGCGCGCATCGCCCCCTTGAGGCCGCGGTCGCCGTAGGCCATGTCGACGCGGACGCCGGAGGCGCGCAGCTGCGCGGCCAGCACCGCCAGCCTCAGCTTGGCCTGCTCGCTCAGCGGCACACCGAACACGTCGCAGCGCGTCGTCTGCCCGACGCTCTTGCCCTCGGCGCGAAGCGCCAGCAGCGTGCGGTCCACGCCGAGCCCGAACCCGATGCCCGACAGGTCCTGCCCACCGAGTTCGTGCATCAGGCCGTCGTAGCGGCCGCCGCCGCCGATGCCGGATTGGGCGCCCAGCCCGTCGTGCACGAACTCGAAGGTGGTCTTGGTGTAGTAGTCCAGCCCACGCACCATGCGCGGGTTGATCACATAGGGCACCCCGAGCGCGTCCAGGTGGGCCAGCACGGTGTCGAAGTGCTGCTTGGCGACGTCGGAGAGGTGATCCAGCAGCACCGGCGCGTCAGCCGTCATGGCCCGCACCCCGGGCCTCTTGTCGTCGAGCACCCGCAACGGGTTGATCTCGGCGCGCCTGCGGGTCTCGGCGTCGAGGTCGAGCCCGAACAGGAACTCCTGCAACAGTTCCCGGTATTGCGGCCGGCAGCTGTCGTCGCCCAGCGAGGTGATCTCCAGGCGGAAGCCGTCCAGCCCCAGCGAGCGGAAGCCGGCGTCGGCGACGGCGATCACCTCGGCGTCCAGCGCCATGTCGTCGACGCCGATCGCCTCCACGCCGACCTGCTGCAGCTGCCGATAGCGGCCGGCCTGCGGACGTTCGTAGCGGAAAAACGGCCCGGCATAACAGAGTTTGACCGGCAACGCGCCGCGGTCCAGGCCGTGCTCGATCACCGCGCGCACCACGCCGGCGGTGCCCTCCGGCCGCAGCGTGACCGAACGGTCGCCGCGGTCGGCGAACGTGTACATCTCCTTGGACACCACATCGGTGGATTCGCCGACGCCACGGGAGAACAGGCCGGTGTCTTCGAAGATGGGCAACTCGACGTCGCCGTAGCCGGCCCGTCGGGCGGCGCCCAGCAACCCGTCCCGCACGGCCACGAACTGCGCCGAGTCCGGCGGGACGTAGTCCGGCACCCCCTTGGGGGCGGAAAACGCCGAGAACTCCGTCACGGGCTCAGGCCTTCGATGAACGGGTTGAACCGCCGCTCGGCGCCGATGGTGGTGGCATTGCCATGCCCCGGCAGCACCACCGTGTCATCGTCGAGCACCAGAAGTTTCTCCACGATCGAGGTCAACAGGTCACGGCCGCTCCCGCCGTGCAGATCGGTGCGGCCCACCGAGCGCTCGAACAGGGTGTCGCCGGTGAACACTAAGTCTTTCCCGTCTTTCGTCGCCCCGACCACCCGGAAGACCACCGACCCGCGCGTGTGGCCCGGCGTGTGGTCGACGTTGACCGTGACGCTGCCCAGGTCGAGCTTGTCGCCGTCCCGGTCCAGCTCGACGAGCTGCCTGGGCTCGCGGAAGAAGGCGCCCGCCACCAGCTGCGCCACCCGCGGACCCAGGCCGTAGATCGGGTCTTTCAGCATGAACCGGTCCTCGGGGTGGATGTAGGTCGGGCAGCCGTACGTGTCGGACACCTTCTGCGCGGACCACATGTGGTCGATGTGGCCGTGGGTGAGCAACACCGCGGCCGGGGTCAGCCGATTCTCGTCGAGGGTGCGCCGCAACCAGCCCATCACCCGCTGCCCCGGATCCACGATGACGGCGTCCGTCCCGGGCCGCTCGGCCAGCACGTAGCAGTTGCACTGCAACATGCCGGCGGGGAATCCGGTGATCAACACGGTTCCCAGTTTCCCACGGGCCCCACTTGACACCGGTCGCGGCGCCCACATTAGCCTGAGCTGGCCACCGACGCCTTTGCGGGCCCCAAGACCGACCAACCATGGAGGCATACGGCCGTGCCCACCAATGAACAGCGACGTGCCAACGCCAAGCGCAAGCTGGAGCGCCAACTGGAGCGCCGCGCCAGGCAAGCCAAGCGGCGCCGGATCGTGTTGATCGCCGCCGGCTCGCTCGCGGCCGTGGCGGTGGTCGTCGCCGTGGTGCTCACGGTCATCAACACCAAACACGAGCACAAGAGCAACACCGCCTCGAGCACCACCTCCTCCGCCCCCACCAGCTCCCCGGAGTCGACGACGCCCGCCGGACCGACGCCGCCCGTTCCACCGCTGCCGGCGTTCAAGCCGTCGGCCGACCTGGGCGCCAACTGCCAGTACCCGGCGTCACCGCAACCGGCCGCCAAGCAGGTCAAGCCGCCGCGCACCGGCAAGGTGCCGACCGACCCGGCCCAGGTGAGCGCCAGCATGGTGACCAATCAGGGCCGCATCGGACTGATGCTCGCGAACAACGAATCACCATGCACGGTAAACAGTTTCGCGAGCCTGATCGGCCAGAAGTACTTCGACAACACCAAGTGCCACCGGCTTACCACTTCGCCGGATCTGGGCGTCCTGCAATGCGGCGACCCCAAGGGCGACGGCACCGGCGGTCCGGGCTACCAATTCGCCAACGAATACCCGACCGACCAGTACCCGCCGAACGACCCGAATGCGCAGCAGCCCGTGCTCTACCCGCGCGGCACGCTGGCGATGGCCAACGCCGGCCCCGGCACCAACGGCAGCCAGTTCTTCATGGTGTACAAGGACTCCCAGCTACCGCCCCAATACACCGTGTTCGGCACCATCCAGCCCGACGGGCTGGCCACGCTGGACAAGATCGCCAAGGCCGGCGTCGCCGGCGGCGGTGAGGACGGCGCACCGGCCTCCGACGTCACCATCACGTCGCTGCTCCTGGACTAGCAGCCAAACACCGCAACGCCGACGCTGATTCGCGCGACCTGCGGGCGGTCCACCGCTTAAGGTCGTCGGGTGGGGTCAGAGTCTTTCGGGCATTACCAATTGCTGGACGTCCTGGGGCGCGGCGGCATGGGGCAGGTCTATCGCGCCTACGACGCCGCCACCGATCGGGTCGTGGCCCTGAAGGTGCTGCCCCCGAACCTGGCCGAGGATCAGGAGTTTCAGCAACGATTCCGCCGCGAGGCGCGCATCGCGGCGAGCCTCAACGACCCGCACGTAGTGCCCATCCACGGCTACGGCGAGATCGACGGTCGGCTCTATGTCGACATGCGGCTGATCGAGGGCCGCGACTTGCTGCAGTACATCGACGAAAACGGAGGACGGCTCAGTCCCGAGCGCGCGGTCGCCGTGATCGAACAGGTTGCCGCGGCCCTCGATAGCGCCCACCAGGTCGGTCTGGTCCACCGCGACATCAAGCCGAAGAACATCTTGGTCACCAACGCGCGCGACTTCGTCTACCTGATCGACTTCGGCATCGCCCGCACCGTGGCCGACACCGCGCTCACGCAGACGGGACACACGATGGGGACCGTCGCCTACATGGCACCCGAACGGTTCAGGGGCACAACGGATCACCGCGCCGACGTCTATTCGTTGGCCTGCGTGCTGCACGAATGCCTCACCGGCAAGCGTCCCTACGCCGGCGACAGCCTCGAGGAACAACTCCACGCGCACCTGAACGTCCCCCCGCCGCGACCGTCGACCACGTCAGCCGGCGTGCCACCGGCCCTCGACGCGGTGGTCGCCCGTGGAATGGCCAAAGACCCCGAACACCGCTACCAGTCGGCGATGGAACTCGCCGAGGCCGCCAGAGCGGCTCTGGCCGGTGCGCCCATGACGTCGAGCCCCCCGCCGCCGGAGCCGTCGGACTCCGGCCCGCCGCACAGCAGCGATCCCCCGTCGGTGGAGTCGATCAGCCGCGCGCACTGCGTGTTGTCGAAGAATTGCTGCTTGGCCAGGCTGACGAAGCTGTTGACCGTGCACGGGGATTCGTAGTTGCTCAGCTGGATGCCGATGTCACCGAAGTTCGTGGAAAGGGTGGCCGGGATCTGCGGAGGGTCGGTGGAGACCCGGCCGGCCGGCGGCGGGTTGACGGGCTTGACGACGGCGTCCGGCGCGCTCGGATACTGGCAGTTGGCGCCCAGGTCGGCCGGCGGCGCGAACGCCGGCAGCGGTGGCACCGTCGCCGTCGCCGGCGTGGACGGGCCTGGGTTCGATCCCTGCCTGCCCGGCACCCGGGCGCGGCTCGGGGCGGCCGACGCCGCGCTGTTGGCCGAGCGGTCGTCCTGGGTGACCAGCGCGATGACCAACGCCACCACCGCTGCCGGCGTTCGCGCCGCCGGCCGACCTGGGCGCCAACTGCCAGTATCCGAGCGCGCCGGACGCCGTCGTCAAGCCCGTCAACCCGCCGCCGGCCGGCCGGGTCTCCACCGACCCTCCGCAGATCCCGGCCACCCTTTCCACGAACTTCGGTGACATCGGCATCCAGCTGAGCAACTACGAATCCCCGTGCACGGTCAACAGCTTCGTCAGCCTGGCCAAGCAGCAATTCTTCGACAACACGCAGTGCGCGCGGCTGATCGACTCCACCGACGGGGGATCGCTGCTGTGCGGCGGGCCGGAGTCCGACGGCTCCGGCGGCCCCGGCTATCAATTCGCCGACGAATACCCCACCGACCAGTACCTCGCCGGGGATCCCGCCCTGCGCGCGACCGTGATGTACCCGCGCGGCACCGTGATCATGGCCACCGACGGACCCAACACCAACGGCAGCCAATTCTCCCTGGTTTTCCGGGACTCGGAGCTGGCTCCGCAGAGCACGGTGTTCGGCACCATCACCGAGGCGGGCCTGGCGGTCCTCGACAAGATCACCCAGGCGGGCATCGCGGGCAACCGGCAGAGCGGGGCGCCCACCAATCCGGTCACCATCAACTCTGTGCGCATCGGCTAGCGGAGTCGCCGGCGGGGCCGTCAGGCCGCCTCAGGCGGCGGAGGTCACGCGGTAGACGTCGAACACGCCTTCGACGTTGCGCACCACGTTGAGCAGGTGCCCGAGGTGCTTGGGGTCACCCATCTCGAAGGTGAACCGGCTGATCGCCACCCGGTCGTTGGAGGTGGTGACCGACGCCGACAGGATGTTGACCTTCTCGTCGGCCAGCACCCGCGTGACGTCGGAGAGCAAGCGGTGCCGGTCGAGCGCCTCGACCTGGATGGCCACCAGGAACACCGACGACGGCGACGGCGCCCAGTGCACCTCGATGATGCGCTCGGACTGCTGCTGCAACGACGCGGCGTTGGTGCAGTCGGTGCGGTGCACGCTCACTCCCCCGCCGCGGGTGACGAAGCCCATGATCGCGTCGCCCGGCACCGGCGTGCAGCACTTGGCCAGCTTGGACAGCACGCCCGGGGCGCCGGGCACCGAGACCCCGACGTCGTCGCTGCTGCGCGGGCGCCGCAGCATGGTCGTCGGCGTCGACCGTTCGGCGAGATCCTCCTCGGCCTGGTCGATCCCGCCGAGCTCGGCGAGCAGCCGCTGCACGACGTGGCGCGCCGACACGTGCCCCTCGCCGATCGCGGTGTAGAGCGCGGACACGTCCGCGTAGTGCAGTTCACGGGCCACCGCGGCCATGGATTCACCATTGACCAAGCGCTGCAAGGGAAGTCCGCCGCGGCGCACCTCGCGCGCCATCGCCTCCTTGCCCGCCTCCAGCGCCTCCTCGCGGCGCTCCTTGGCGAACCACTGCCGGATCTTGGCCTTCGCGCGCGGCGACACCACGAACTGCTGCCAGTCGCGTGATGGGCCGGCGTTGGGCGCCTTCGACGTGAAAACCTCGACGACTTCGCCGTTTTCCAGCTTCCGCTCCAGCGCCACCAACCGGCCGTTGACCCTGGCGCCGATGCACCGGTGGCCGACCTCGGTGTGTACGGCGTAGGCGAAGTCCACCGGCGTCGAGCCGTTCGGCAGCGTGATGACGTCACCCTTGGGCGTGAACACGAAGATCTCTTGTACCGCAAGGTCGTAACGCAGCGACTCCAGGAACTCGCCGGGGTCGGCGGCCTCCCGCTGCCAGTCGAGCAGTTGCCGCATCCACGCCATGTCGTCGATCTCGGCGGCGGCGTGCGGATGCGGAAGACCGTTGCGCCCCTTGGCCTCCTTGTACCGCCAGTGCGCGGCGATGCCGTACTCGGCGGTGCGGTGCATGTCGCGGGTGCGGATCTGCACCTCCAGCGGCTTGCCCTCCGGCCCGACGACCGTGGTGTGCAGCGACTGGTAGACGCCGTAACGGGGCTGGGCGATGTAGTCCTTGAACCGCCCCGCCATCGGCTGCCACAGCGAATGCACCACGCCGACAGCGGCATAGCAGTCCCGGATCTCGTCGCACAGGATCCGGATGCCCACCAGGTCGTGGATGTCGTCGAAGTCGCGTCCCTTGACGATCATCTTCTGGTAGATCGACCAGTAGTGCTTCGGGCGTCCCTCCACCGTCGCCTTGATCTTCGAGGCGTTCAGGGTGTTGGTGATCTCGGCGCGCACCTTGGCCAGATAGGTGTCCCGGGACGGCGCGCGGCCGGCGACCAGCCGGACGATCTCGTCGTACTTCTTGGGATGCAGGATCGCGAAGGACAGGTCTTCCAGCTCCCACTTGACGCTTGCCATGCCGAGACGATGCGCAAGGGGCGCAATGACTTCCAGCGTCTCGCGGGCCTTGCGGGCCTGCTTCTCCGGCGGCAGGAAGCGCATGGTGCGCATGTTGTGCAGCCGGTCGGCGACCTTGATCACCAGCACCCGGGGGTCGCGGGCCATGGCGGTGATCATCTTGCGGATGGTCTCGCCTTCGGCGGCGCTGCCCAGCACCACCCGGTCCAGCTTGGTCACGCCGTCGACGAGGTGGGCCACCTCGTCGCCGAATTCTTCGGACATCTGCTCGAGCGTGTAGCCGGTGTCCTCGATGGTGTCGTGCAACAGCGCGGCCACCAAAGTGGTGGTGTCCATGCCCAATTCGGCCAGGATGTTCGCGACGGCCAACGGGTGGGTGATGTAGGGATCGCCGGAGTGGCGCAACTGCGTGGCGTGCCGCTGGTCGGCAACCTCGAAGGCGCGCTGCAGCAGCGAGAGGTTGGCCTTCGGATAGACCTCCCGGTGCACCGCGACGAGCGGCTCCAGCACCGGGTTGACCGCGTTGCGCTGGGCGGTCATCCGCCGCGCCAGCCTGGCACGGACCCGCCGCGACGCGCTGCTCGGGGCCTTCAGCGTCTCGGTCGGCGGCTCCAGGGGCTCGGCGGCCTGCGCCGTGGTCGGCTCACCGACCAACAGGGCGTCGCCGACGTCGGTGGGCGCGTCAAGCGCCTGCGCCGCGCTCTTGTCGTCCGCCACGTTGGTCACCTCCGACCTCGAGGATATCGTGCAGCGGGCCGGGCTAGACGCGACTGAGGCTGTGCACCGGCAACTCCGCCACGGCCTGACGGCCCGCGAGCGCGGTCAGCTCCAGGATCACGGCTGCTGCGATCACGGTGGCGCCGGTGCGCTCGAGCAACCGGGCGGCCGCGGCGAGGGTGCCCCCGGTGGCCAGCACGTCGTCGATGATCACGACGTGGCGGCCGCGCAGGTCGATGCCGTCGGCGGGGATTTCCAGCGTGGCGCTGCCGTACTCCAGGTCGTAGTGCTCGGCGTGCACCGGCGGCGGCAGCTTTCCGCCCTTGCGGATCGCCAGCACCCCGGTGCGCAGCCGGTCGGCGACCGCTGCCGCGGCCAGGAACCCGCGCGAGTCGATTCCGGCCACCAGGTCGGCCCCGGAGGCGATCTCGGCCAGCGCGTCGGTGACCGCCGTCAAGCCTCGCGGGTCGGCGAACACGGGGGTGAGGTCCTTGAACTGGACCCCCGGCTTGGGAAAGTCCGACACCTCGCGCAGCAGCGAGGCGATCACGCCGGCCACCGGCGCGCTCCCGCCGACACTCGTCACGGGAGCCTCATTGAACGAGGGCCCATCGGTCCATGTTCCAGCCCGCGCCCCAGCGCGTCGGATTCTTGCTCACGGCGTACATCTTCTTCGACATCAACAGAGTGCGTTGCTGCCGGTAGAGGGGCAAGGTCGGCATGTCACCCCACAGTATCGGCGCCGCCTCGCCCAGCAGCCCGACCCGCTCGGCGGGGTCGGCCGAGACCGCCAGCGCCCCGATCGCACTGTCGACCTGCGGGTTCGCGTAACCCGACAGGTTGTTGCCGTTGCCGCTGTGCAGGTCGTAGGCATCCATGGCCGACGACCCCGTCGACCCGCTGCCGGTGGCCCCGCCGGTGCTGGCCAAGAGAACGTCGATCTTGCCGTCCCGAAGCGCTTGGGGACCCGACGTGTCGAGGGAGACGTTGGCGACGGTGATGCCGGCCGCGGCGCAGGATTTGGTGATCACCCCGACGTTGACCGCAAGCCGCGCGTTGGGCCCGTGGTAGCCGATGCGCACCGTCAACGGCGCGCCACCGAGCGCGTCGCGGGCGGCGCCCGGGTCCGCTTTGCCGAACTGGGCGGCCTCGGCGGCACCGTCACCGGCCGTCGCCGGGTCGTCGGCGGCCGGGTTCAGGCGGGAATTGGCGATCGGCACCCCGGCGTCGCGGGCAAGCGTGTCGCGCGGCGTGCACAGCGCCAGCGCGCGCCGGGCCTTGGGCTGCGAGAGCGGCCCCTGCGGCGCGAAGATCAGCTGCTCGATGCCGGCCGAGGGCGAATCGGCGCGGTCGTAGTTGTCCGGTGTGGTCAGCGTTCCCGACGATCCCGCCGCCACGTCGACCACGTCGACGCTGCGGTTGTTGACCCGGTCCTGGATGTCGGGTCCCTGCGGCCAGACGGTGATCCGCTTGGTGACCGCCCTGGGGCCCCACCATCGGTCGTTCGCGACGAGCACCACCGCGCCGCCGTCGAGGATGCGCTCGATCCTGTACGGCCCCGACGACGGGAAGTTCTTCAGGTCCAGTCCGGGCTTGAGGTCCCAGATGGTGTTCCACAGCCGGGCGATCTGCTGCACGAGCGGGGCGTTGTTGCTCAGCAGGGCGGCGGTCACGTCGATGTGGAGTTGGTCGGCGATGACGTGCGACGGCATCAGCGACGTGGCGGTGAACAGCTGGTTGTAGTCGACGATTCCGCGATCGGGAATGAACGACACCCGGGCCTTCTTCTGCCCCGGCATGCATTCGACGTTGGCGATGTCGACGTAACCGGCCTGGGTTGCCGCATTGAATTCGGGGTACCGGCCGGACTGGGCCGCCCATGCCAGCACCAGGTCGTCGCAGGTCGCCGGCTTGCCGTCGGAATAGACGGCGTTGTCGGCGATCTGATAGTCGAGCACCAGCGGTGAACCGCTCACCACCGACACGGTGCCGAAGTCACGGTCGGCGACGGTCTGCCCGTCCGGGCCGTGGTAGCTGAAGCCGACGAGGGTGCGGGCGAACGCCTGCGCCCCGGCCGACGCGGCGCCGACGACGGTGTTGGTGTTGTAGGTGACCAGCGGGCCGTCGACCACGTAGTCGATCTGGGAGGCGGCGCTGCCGGAGCATGCGACCAGCGTGACGGCAGCCACGAGCATTGCGGCCAATCCGATAGCGCCTGCAGCGAGGCGATACCTGGTCGCCATGGCGACTACCGCCGGCCGGCGTTTCGCTTGCCGCTCGGACGCCGGGTTCCGGTCGGGCGCACCGGACGCGCACCCGGTGCCGGTTTGTTGGGCTTGTCGGAGGGGGCGGAGACCGTCGCGGCCGGCGGCGACGACGACTCGTCGCCGGCGGGCTTCGCCTCCTCGGCGGGCTCGGGCCCGGCCTTGCGGCGCCGCGTGACGCGACGCGTGTGCGTCCGCACCAGCTCGGTCCGCTCACGCAGCGTGACCAGCAGCGGAGTGGCGAAGAAGATCGACGAGTAGGTGCCGACCAGGATGCCGACCAGCTGCACCAGCGCCAGGTCCTTCAGCGTGCCGACGCCCAGCAACCACACCGCCACGACCATCAGCGCCAGCACCGGCAGCACCCCGATCAGGCTGGTGTTGATCGAGCGCATGAACGTCTGGTTGATCGCCAGGTTGGCCTGCTCGGCGAAGGTGCGCCGGGTGGTGTGCTGGAAGCCGTGCGTGTTCTCCTCGACCTTGTCGAACACGATGACGGTGTCGTACAGGGAGAAACCGAGGATGGTCAGCAGGCCGATGACGGTGGCCGGGGTGACTTCGAAACCGACCAGCGAGTAGACCCCCGCGGTCACGGTCAGGTCGAAGACCATGGTCGTCAGCGCGGAGATGGCCATGTACCGCTCGTACCGCACCGTGATGTACAGGCTGACCAACGCCAGGAACACCACCAACGCGATCAGCGCCTTATTGGTGATCTGGTCGCCCCACGTCTCCGACACCGCCGCGTCGCTGATGGCCTGCTTACTGGGCTTGCCGTCGGCGCCCTTCGGCTGGAAGGCATCGAAAAGGGCGTTGCGCAGCTTGGACGTCTGGTCGTTGGACAGGGTTTCGGAGCGGATCTGCACCGTGGCCGAGGCGCCGTTGCCGACGATCACCGCGGACTCCGGGTCACGCCCGATGGTCTTCCGGAAGACGTCGGACACGGCGGCCGTGGTGACGGTGCCGGACGAGCCGGCCGTGGGCATCGACACCGTGGTGCCGCCGTTGAAGTCGATCCCGAACGTGAAGCCCCGCAACACGATGCTGACCAGGGCGACGGCGACGATCGCTCCGCTGATCCCGTACCAGAGGCGGCGCCGGCCGATCACCTCGAACGCGCCGGTGCCGGTGTAGAGCCGCGCGAGGAAGCTGTGCCGCGGTTGCGCGATGGCGGTGTCGGAGGCCGGCTCCACCGCGCCGGCTTCGGTGATCTCGGTCGCTTCCGTCGCGTCGGTCTGACCCTCGCCTTTGGAGGCCATCACGCTCCCCGTCCCGTCTTGACATGCGCCGCGGCCCGGCGCTCGCGGGCCACCTGCTGAATCGCGCCGAGGCCGTTGTACGCGGGTTTCGCCAACGTCGGCGACTTGGACGCCAGGTAGACGAGCGGCCAGGTCACCAGGAACACGACCACGACGTCGAGGATCGTGGTGAGGCCCAACGTGAAGGCGAATCCCCGCACCTGGCCGATCGCCAGGGCGTACAGCACGGCGGCGGCCAGGAAGGTGACGGCGTTGCCCGACACGATGGTCTTGCGGGCCCGCACCCAGCCTCGCGGCACCGCCGATCTAAACGATCGGCCTTCCCGGATCTCGTCTTTGATTCGTTCGAAGAACACCACGAACGAGTCCGCCGTGGTGCCGATACCGATGATCAGACCCGCGATACCCGCGAGGTCCAATGTGTAGTTGATCTGCCGCCCGAGGATCACCAAGATCGCGAAAATCATTGCGCCCGAAGCGGTCAGGGACAGCGCCGTGAGCAGGCCCAGCACCCGGTAATACAGCAACGAATACAGCAACACCAGCACCAGGCCGATCGCACCCGCGATCAGCCCCGCCCGCAGCGAGGTCAATCCCAGTGTGGCCGAGACGGTTTGGGCCTCCGAGGCCTCGAAGGACAGCGGCAAGGAGCCGTATTTCAAGACGTTGGCCAGCTGCTTGGCGGTCGCGGCGGTGAAGGGCGGATCACCGCCGGTGATCTGGGTCCGGCCGCCGGGGATGGCCTCCTGGATCATCGGGGCGCTGACCACCTGGGAGTCCAGCGTGAAGGCGGTCTGGGTGCCGATGTGCGCGGCGGTGAAGTCCGCCCAGGTGTTGGCCGCCGCGGGCTTGAACTGCACGTCCACCACATAGCCGATGCCGCGCTGGTTCATGCCCGAGGTGGCGTCCTGGATCTGGTCGCCGCTGATGATCGACGGCGCCAGCAGGTAGGCCACCTTGTGGTCGGTCGAACACGTCACCAGCGGCAGGTTCGGGTCGTCGTTGCCGGCGAGGATGTCCTCTTTGTCGCAGCGGGTGGCCTGGAACTGGAGCGCGAGGAACTGAACGCCCTGGCGGGTGCTCTGGCGCCACTTCTTCTCGTCGGCGATGCGCTCGGCGAGTTCCTTGCGCGGGTCCGGCGGTGCGGGCTGGTCAGCCGGGGGGACGTCCGCCGGCGGGGCGTTGCCGGCCGGCGCGGGTCAACGGGCTGGGCGTCTCGGGCTCGGAGGTCGTGGTCGACGGCGACAACCTGGTCATCACCGTGCCGGGAAACGACGGCAACGAGGCCCGCAACCTCGGGCAGACCGCCCGGCTGTACATCCGCCCGGTGCTCAACTCGATGCCGGCGCAGGCGGTCCAGCCCAAGCCCGCCCCGAAAGCGCCGCCGCCCGGCCAGGCGCCGCCGCCGGGCCAGCCGGCACCCTCGGGCCAGCCGGCACCCGGGATGGCGCCGCCCCCGGGCCAGGCGCCGCCCGCGGGTCAGCCCGCGCCGGCTCACCCGCCCCGCCGGGCGGCCGCCCGTCTGCGCAACCG